>JBCCYG010000061.1:0-10540 GCA_039190145.1 Pseudomonadota bacterium
CTCTCTGGTCGTGTCTCCATATATGAACGCTGATCGTAAGGTGATCGGAGCGGTGGGCGTCATCGGGCCGACTCGGCTTAACTACGGGCGCATTGTGCCCATCGTAAATTACACGGCAGAAATTGTGGGTCGCGCGCTCACGGATCGCGGATAAGGGTGAAGCATGGCTAAGAAAGACAGCCTGGACGATTTCTTGGACGACGTAGAGGAGGCTGAAGCTGAGGAGCTTGCCGAAGAAACGGCCGAGATTTCAGATGAAGAGGTCGAGCTTGATTCCCTCCGTGCAGAGCGTGACTCCCTGCAGGATAAATTTATGCGTGCGCTCGCAGATGCTGAGAATGCCCGCAAGCGTTCAGAACGCGACCGTAAGGAAGCAGAGAATTATGGCGGTTCTCGGCTGGCGCGAGATTTGCTCCCGGTATTCGACAACATGAAACGTGCGCTTCAGGCAGCGCAGGAAGCCGAAGGCGAAGCGGACAAAGCGCTGATGGAGGGTGTGGAGCTCACTATGCGTGAGCTTGTTAACACCTTTGCCAAGCACGGGATCGAGCCTATTGCGCCTGAAGTAGGGGATAAATTTGACCCGCAGCTGCACCAGGCGATGTTCGAAGCGCCTGTGCCGGGAACGAAAGCCGGTGACATTATCCAAGTCGCGGCTGAAGGTTTCATGCTTCATGACCGTCTTTTGCGCCCGGCGCAGGTGGGCGTGTCATCTACTCCTGCGAGCTAAAGCACAGCTTTAAAGCTGCACATCTTCCAGCAGCGACTTCAGCTCATAGATCAGATCGAGGGCTTCCTTGGCGCTAATCTCGTCGGGGTGAATTTCGGCAAGGCGATCCTCGACGCCAGAGTTCTTGACCTCGGGTGCTGGCGCTAGCGTGGCCGCAAAAAGGGGCAGATCATCGATTAAGGCGGTTCTCGTTCCGCCTCCTTCTCTCTCGCCCTTCTCCAGCGCCTCTAAAACGACACGCGCGCGTTCAATCACCCGGGGCGGCAAGCCGGCAAGCTTCGCCACTTGGACGCCGTAGCTCCGATCAGCTGCGCCTTTGCGCACCTCATGGAGAAAGATCACCTCCCCCTTGTGCTCCTTTACTGCCACTGTTGCGTTTTCCACATGATCGAGCTTCGCTGAGAGCGCGGTCATTTCGTGGTAATGCGTCGCAAAGAGCGCGCGGCACCGGTTCACATCGTGAAGGTGTTCGAGAGATGCCCAGGCGATAGACAACCCGTCATATGTCGATGTGCCCCGTCCGATTTCATCCAGGATAACGAGCGCCTTTTCATCTGCCTGGTTGAGGATCGCCGCCGCTTCCACCATCTCGACCATGAAGGTTGATCGCCCGCGGGCGAGATCGTCGGAGGCACCTACTCGGCTGAATACCTGGCTAACGAGTCCAATCTTCGCCGTCTTGGCGGGCACGAAACTTCCCATCTGGGCAACGATTGCGATGAGCGCATTCTGCCTCAGGAACGTTGACTTACCGGCCATGTTTGGCCCGGTGATGAGCCACATGCGGGTGTCATCCAGGACGCAGTCATTGCCGATGAATGCCGCCCCCGCCGCGTCCAGCGCCGCTTCAACCACCGGGTGGCGGCCGCTCTCAACCAGAAACTCAACGCCTTCTGTGAGCTCTGGCCGTACCCAATGGTGTCGTGCTGCCAAGTCGGCCTGACTTGCGGCAACATCAACTGCTGCGATTGCACCTGAAAGCTCGCCAAGAGCACCGGCAGCGTTGAGAATTTCGTCTCTAAGCAAACCAAAAACACGCATCTCGATGGAGATCGCGTCCTGACCGGCGGACAGGATCTTTGTCTCGAGTTCAGAAAGAGCCACCGTTGTGAAGCGCACTGCATTGGCAGTGGTCTGTCGGTGAATAAAGGTCTCGGACAGCAGCGCACCGAGCATCTTTTCCGCATGGATCGCCGTAGTCTCAATGAAGTAGCCTAAGACGTTGTTGTGCTTGATCTTGAGCGATGGGATGCCCGCGAGCTCGGCATAATCGCGCTGCATTCCCGCAATCACGCCTCGGCCCTCGTCCCGAAGCTTCCGCAACTCATCAAGCTCCAAGTCATACCCAGACGCAACAAAACCGCCATCACGGGCCAGCAAAGGCGGCTCTGCCACAAGCGCGTCGTCCAGGAGCACAGCAAGATCACTCACTGCTGTGAGCGGCTCGATATATCGCTTCAGCGGCCCTTCGGCTATCAAGCCAGCAACTACCTCGCTGGCCCGGATTGCCCGCCCGATCATCGCGAGATCCCTTGGACCGCCGCGTTCCAGCGACAAGCGAGATAAAGCCCGATCAAGATCGGGGCAATCTCTGAGCGCTCTGCGGGCGTCTTCCCTCAGCAGCTCGTGATCGACGAAGACCCGAGTTTCTTCCAAGCGCTGTTGGATCGTTTCCAGCTCTCGCGACGGTCCCGTAAGCCTCTGTTCAAGTAGCCGGGCACCGGCCGCCGTTACAGTACGGTCAATAACGGACAGGAGCGTTCCTGACTTTTCGCCGGACAATGACCGTGTCAGCTCGAGATTGCGCCGGGTGGCGGCGTCGATCTCGACGTTCTGGGCCTGGGTCTCGCGAATGGGCGGCCGGAGGATCGGCAGCTTACCCTTCTGCGTGAGTTCGAGATAACTCAGGAGTGCACCAAGCGCAGAAACTTCCGGGCGCGTGAACGGCGCAAATACTTCTAAGCTTTGAACGCCGAATATTCGCGTCCCCAACGCTGTTGCTTGATCACTGTCAAATGACCCTCGAACGACCTCCGTTGCTGCCGCGCCTTGCTCCACAATAATAGGCTCTAATTGGGCAAAACTCGCCTCACTAAGAAGCACTTCGGAAGGCACCAGCCTTGCCAACTCTGGGCCGAGCTTTACCCGCGAGCAAGGCGACACGCGCAGTTCGCCCGTTGAGACATCCACCCACGCTAAAGCTCCTTCCTCTCGAACTATCGCGTAGGCGGCTAAAAAATTGTTGCGCCGCGCCTCGAGGAGGCTGTCCTCAGTAAGCGTCCCAGGTGTCACCAAGCGGACAACACCGCGCTTCACAACGGCTTTAGATCCCCGTTTTTTCGCCTCGGCTGGGTCTTCCAGCTGCTCTCCAACTGCGACGCGGAAGCCTTTTCGGATCAGCGTGAGTAGGTACCCTTCGGCCGCGTGCACAGGGACCCCACACATTGGAATGTCCTCGCCTAGGTGTTTCCCGCGCTTTGTAAGCGCGATATCTAGCGCTTCTGCCGCCGCCACAGCGTCGTCAAAAAACAGCTCGTAGAAATCCCCCATGCGATAGAAAAGAAGCGCATCTGGATACTCTGCCTTGATCTCAAGGAACTGCGCCATCATCGGCGTCACTGCGGCTTTGCTGCTCATGCCATCCCCCTGTCGGCGACCCTAGCCGTGCCCGCCGGGGCCGAAAAGAGGTCGCCTTTGTTGTCTGCGCCCAAAAGCACCGATAATGAGGCCCGACGACAGGGAGGACGAGATGGCTAAGACACGAGTCACAGCCGAGGACGCGCTTGCGTTTCACATGGACCCAGCGCCGGGAAAGTTCGAGATTCAGGCGACTGTACCCATGGCGACGCAGCGGGACCTAAGCCTCGCCTATAGCCCGGGCGTTGCGCATCCCTGTCTGGCCATCGCCGAAAATCCTGAGACTGCTTATGATTACACAAACAAGGGTAACCTCGTTGCGGTGATCTCGAATGGCACCGCCGTTTTGGGCCTTGGGAACCTCGGCGCGCTGGGATCAAAGCCCGTGATGGAGGGTAAGTCAGTCCTCTTCAAGCGCTTCGCCGACGTAAACTCCATCGACCTCGAGCTCGACACCGAGGACGTGGATGCCTTCATTAACGCGGTGAAGCTCCTTGGGCCCTCATTTGGCGGCATCAACCTTGAAGACATTAAAGCGCCCGAGTGCTTTATCATCGAGCAGCAGCTCAAAGAGCTGATGGACATCCCGGTGTTTCATGATGACCAGCATGGGACTGCGGTGATCTGCGCCGCCGGGCTGATCAACGCGCTTCACTTGAGTGGTAAGAAGATCGAGGATGTGAAGATCGTCCTTAATGGCGCTGGTGCAGCGGGGATCGCCTGCATCGAGCTTTTGAAGGCGATGGGTGCGCGGCATGAAAACTGCATCTGTTGCGATACTAAGGGCGTGATCTATCAGGGCCGCACCGAGGGCATGAACCAGTGGAAATCCGGCCACGCGGTTAAGACTGACCTGCGCACGCTGGAGGAGGCCATGAATGGCGCGGATGTATTTCTGGGCGTGTCAGTAAAGGGCGCCGTGACGCCGGCCATGGTTGAAAGTATGGCGCCCGACCCGGTTATCTTTGCCATGGCGAACCCGGACCCGGAAATTACCCCTGAGGAAGCGCAAGCCGTTCGCGAGGATGCCATCGTCGCCACGGGCCGGAGCGACTACCCCAACCAGGTCAACAACGTCCTTGGCTTCCCTTACCTCTTTCGCGGCGCGCTCGACATTCATGCACGCGCAATCAACGATGAGATGAAGATCGCTTGCGCCCGTGCCCTTGCCGATTTGGCCAGAGAAGATGTGCCAGATGAGGTGGGCATGGCCTATGGCCGTGAGTTGGCCTTTGGACGCGATTACATCATTCCCACACCGTTCGATCCGAGACTAATTCACCGCATTCCGCCGGCGGTGGCCAAGGCTGGCATGGATACAGGCGTCGCGCGACGCCCCATTGTCGACATGGAAAGCTACGAGCTCAAACTTAAGGCACGGATGGATCCAACGGCGTCTATCATGGCCGGAATCAATGATCGTGCTCGCGCCGCTCAGGCCCGCATGATCTTTGCCGAAGGAGATGATCCGCGAGTGCTTCGTGCGGCGGTGGCCTATCAGCGCCAAGGCCTCGGCCAGGCCGTTGTTGTCGGTCGAGATCTGGAGGTTAAGGCTGATCTTGAGATGCTCGGCCTCGCCGATGCGTTCGGCGAGATCGAGATCATGAACGCGGCAAAAACCGAGCATCTCGAGACCTATAAGGCGTTTCTCTATGAGCGGCTTCAGCGCAAAGGCTTTGATCGCCAAGACATCCACCGCTTGGCCGCTCGCGATCGGCACGTCTTTGCGGCGCTGATGGCGGCGCATGGGCATGGCGACGGGGTTGTGACGGGGGCAACGCGCAAGAGCGCGCATATCCTTGAGCTGATCAACCACGTCTTTGATGCGCAACCTAGCCAAGGCGCGGTAGGTGTCACCGCGCTCCTAAACCGGGGCCGGATTGTGCTCATCGCTGATACGCTCGTCCACGAGTGGCCTGACGAAAACGATCTTGCTGATATCGCGGAGCGGGGTGCTGGTGTGGCTAGGGCGCTCGGCCTCGAGCCCCGCGTTGCCTTTGTGAGTTTCTCGACCTTTGGCTACCCGGTGAGCGAACGCGCTGAGAAGATGCATCACGCTCCGAAGGTGCTTGAGGAGCGCGGGGTGGATTTCGAGTATGAGGGCGAGATGACGGTCGACGTCGCGCTCAATATGCAAGCCATGGCGCAATATCCGTTTAGCCGGCTAAGTGGCCCCGCGAACGTGCTTGTCGTGCCGGCGCGCCATTCTGCATCGATCTCGGTGAAACTCATGCAGGAGATGGCAAGTGCGACCGTGATCGGCCCCATTCTGACCGGAGTCGATAAACCTGTGCAGCTTTGCTCGGCGGTTTCCACTGCCAACGATATCCTGACTATGGCAGTGATCGCTGCCTGTAACATCCGGTGACGGTGTGACAGTTTTTTGCCTCGGCTCGATCAATGCGGACCATTTCTACGAGGTTCCACATCTTCCCGCGCCGGGAGAGACGCTAGCCGCCAACGCACATTGCATCGGGCTTGGTGGCAAGGGTGCGAACCAGTCCGTCGCGGTTGCAAAAGCAGGCTCAAAGGCTGTCCATATCGGGGCTGTGGGTGCAGATGGGGCCTGGGCCACAGAGCGGCTCGAGGAGCTTGGTGTTGATACGCGCCACATCGCAACCGTCGACAGCCCGACCGCCCATGCGATCATCAACGTGGCCGAAGATGGCGAGAACGCCATTGTCATTTTCTCCCGCGCTAATCTGGAACAGTCCGAGGTCGCCATCAGAAATGCTCTCAGCGAGGCGCAGCCAGGCGATCGGCTCATCCTTCAAAACGAGACGTCTATGCAGCTTGAAGCTGCGCGGATCGCGCGGGAATTTGGTCTTCAGGTTGTTTACTCGGCCGCGCCGTTCTCAGAGAAAGCTGTTCGAGAGGTGCTGCCCTATGTCGATCTTCTTGCTGTGAACGATGTCGAAGCGGCCCAGCTTGAAAGCGCTCTCGGCACTAGCGTTGCAGACCTGCCCGTAAGCGGGATTGTCGTGACAAAGGGCGCGGATGGCGCTGACTACCTGTCTGCGGGAAAGGTTATCCATGCGGACGCGTTACCGGTCGATCCAAAGGACACAACAGGGGCTGGTGATACCTTTATTGGGTATTTCGTGGCTGGGCTTGACCAGGGGCTTTCACCGCAAGACGCGCTCAAGCTTGCGGCTGCCGCTGGTGCCCTGAAAGTAACACGGCCCGGAACAGCCGATGCCATTCCGAGCCGCGAAGAGGTAGACGCTTTTAGAGCTTAGCTCGCGAAGGGCGCTGCATTACCCCAGAGCTCAAGCACACGTGCGTCACGGCCGCAGGCGTTGCGGTAGCGCTTATACGCTTCTGCCTTCGACCGCGGGCCAAAGCGGGTCAGGATGATGTCCTTATCCTTGTAGTAGTCCTGATGGTATTCATCAGCTTCGTAGAAGTTTTGCTTTTGAAGAATCGGGGTCACGATGTTTTGCCCCAGTGCTGCCTGTGCGTCAGCTTTTGCGCGCTCTGCAGCCGCTTTCTGAGCATTGCTAGAGTAGAAAATCGCGGTGCGATAGCTCTCACCCCGGTCGCAGAACTGACCACCTGCGTCGGTCGGGTCAACCGAGCGGAAAAAAGCGGAAAGCAGTGCATCTAGCGAGACGACATCGGCGTCGTAGCGAATTTGAACAGCCTCATAGTGGCCTGTGCCGCCCGAAGTGACCTGCTTGTATGTGGGGTTCGAAACGGTGCCGCCGGAGAAACCGCTTACGGCGCTCAATACGCCGCTTACGCTTTCAAAGTCACTCTCGACGCACCAGAAGCAACCACCAGCGACGGTGATCGTCTGCACGTCACGCGCTTGGGCTTTGCCGGTGCACTGAATGACGATCGCGAGGGCAATCGCCATGGCGGTTAAGAAAGGGCGGGGCTGGTGAATACGTCTCAGCATGTCTGTCTCCTGTCGTTGGGGCAGGGTTTGAAGCGCGGCGCGTTCAAAGCCAATTCACGGGCTTGGGAGGTCACGCCCTAGTTACTGCTTGAAAAGATTGATCTCTTTCGCGACCGTCTTCGTCATGGACCAAATTACGACGCACCAAGCCGAGGAAGATGACCGCAACGAGGCCATTCAGATTTTTGTGGATGGCGAGCTAAAGCCAAGAGAAGACGCCAAAATCAGCGTATATGACAGTGGTTTCATGCTGGGCGACGGCGTTTGGGAGGGTCTGAGGCTCTATAACGGGCGCTGGGCTTTTGTTGATGAGCATCTGAATCGTCTGTTTGAGGCGGCAAAGGCGATTGACCTTGAGCTGCCCCATGACCGCGCTGGAATGTTACAGGCGCTGGAGGAGACGCGGGCGGCGAACGGCATGGAAAGCGATGCCCATGCGCGCCTCATGGTAACTCGGGGCGTGAAAGTTCGGCCGTTTCAGCACCCGGCTTTGTCGCGCTCTGGGCCCACGATGGTCATCATCATGGAGCATTCAAAGCCCGCCGCGCCGCGGCCGATACGGCTCGCGACGGTGCCGCATATGCGCGGTCTGCCCATGACGCAGGACCCTAAGCTCAACTCTCACTCAAAGCTGAACTGCATTCTGGCCTGCATCGCCGCGGAGAAGGCCGGGGCGGATGAGGCGCTCATGCTCGATGTCCATGGTTTCGTGAATACCACGAATGCGTGCAATTTCTTCATCGTCCGCAAGGGCGAGGTTTGGACCTCGACGGGCGACTATTGCATGAACGGGATCACTCGGCAGAAGGTGATCGACCTTTGCCGTGCGGATGGAATCCCTGTTTTCGAGCGCAATTACTCGCTCGTTGATACCTACGGCGCCGAGGAAGCGTTTCTCACCGGTACTTTCGGTGCACAAACGCCCGCCGGCGAAATCGATGGACGCACCATTGGCGCGGGCGAGATGGGCCCGGTGACCCAGCGCATCCGCCAGCTTTATAAAGACCTCATCGCGCGGGAATGCCCGGCTTGAGGATCGCGATGTGGTCCGGCCCGCGGAACTTGTCGACGGCGATGATGTATGCGTTCGGTAATCGAGCAGACACCACCGCGGTCGATGAGCCGTTCTACGGGGCATTTCTTAAGGAAAGTGGAATCGACCATCCGATGCGGACGGAGGTGATGGCGGCGATGGAAACAGACGCTGCCAAGGTCCCTGCCCTGCTTCGCGAATACAACACGCCATTTCAGTACGAAAAGCACATGCCGCATCACATGTTGCCGGGCTTTCCGCTGGATTGGATGGCCGAGGAAAACATCACCCATGTCTTCCTCTTGAGACATCCGGCGCGGGTGCTGGCGAGCTATCTCAGAAAGCGCGAGGCTCCAACGGCGGCGGATCTCGGATTTACCACAATGGACACGATTTTTCAGAGGGTTAGCAACCCAATCGTGGTGGATAGCGGGGATATTCGACGTGATCCTGAGGGGATGTTTAAAGCGCTTTGCATGGCGCTGGGCATGCCGTTTGATGCGGCGATGCTGGGCTGGGAGGCCGGGCCCAAGCCCTTTGACGGGCCGTGGGCGCCGCATTGGTATGATGCGGTTCATCGCTCTACCGGAATGTCCGGAGAAGAAGGGCCTGTGCCACCTGTTCCATCCGAATATCAAGCAGTCGTGGCCGAAGCCGAGGCCGTCTATGCGCGCCTTTCGAAGATAACGCTGAGCGTTCGTTAACGGCGGAAATGCCCACCGTACGGTGCTTTTGTTGCTGAAAAACCGGAGCCAGAACCGGTACACAACGGGGCCAGAAACGGGCCATACGCGCGGATGGCACTATGCGCACGCAGAAATGGTTTCTGATGGGTTAAGCGATGCTCGTATGAAATTTGGCCGCTCCAAGCCTAGCGCGTTTGGAGCAAGGCCGAAGGCTTTGAGTTTCCGGAGTGCTTGGATATCTTAAGGCACAGGCTGGGAGTGTGTGCGGCTCTGCCTTAGCGCTGAAACCGCCCCATTCGTTTTGGCGAGCCAATGCTGATGACCAGGGGTGACAATGGATAACGATTTTGATGGTGGGCGCCGCCACGGCGCTGCAGGCGGCGGGTACATCCCGGGTATGGGCTCGGAGTTTAATCGAGGCATCCAGCAAGCAAAATTCCAACAGGAGCAGGACAAGGCCATCGCGGCGGGCATTCGGCGCATCCAGCGCCAGGGCGGTAGCTCGCGTCGAATGTCCTCATACGACTTCTTTAAGCTCGTTGTGATTTGCCTGATCTACTACGGGACCGTGCAAGCCATTGCAGCCTTTACCGACTTTGTCGCGAGCGCTCCCGTCTTTGTGTTCATTGCGGCAGGCGCGGTGGCTTTGGCCTTTGTTGCCGGGGTGTGGACCCGTTGGCGAGATGGCGTGCGAGCCGTCATTTTCGACACGATCCGCCGCGTGATCGCGATGCTTTTCTCTCTCGCCGTCTTCGCCCTAAGCGCCATCGGGGCAGGCGCGACTGTGCTCGCCGCGCGATATGCCCAGGAGCTGGCTGATGGCCGGGCCACGAGTAGCGACCCAGCCCTTTGGGCAGGCATTGCGATATGCCTCTTTCTCTTTTCGATCACCTTAGGCGGCTTTGCCGGCCGCGCGTTTTGGCGCAGCCGATGGGCCTACGCTCTCGGCATCGTCGTCGCGCTCGGCTTTCTCGGCTTCCTGTTCGCGGCGAGCGCGGGTCAGGTTGCGGAGCCTCTTGTCCAAGACTTCCTCTCAGAGACCGGTCTAACCCTTTAGGCGGCGGTCTCGTGCGGCGAGGAGTTTGAGCCTCAGCGCGTTGAGCTGGATGAAGCCTTTGGCGTCTTCCTGATTGTAGGCACCGGCATCGTCCTCAAAGGTCACGTGCGCCTCGGAATAGAGCGAGTGGTCGGACCAGCGTGCCACTGTGTTTGCAGAGCCTTTGTAGAGCTTTACGCGCACCGTTCCGGAGACGTGTTCCTGGCTCTTGTCGATGAGAGCCTGGAGCATCTCCCGCTCCGGCGCGAACCAGAAGCCGTTATAGATGAGCTCAGCATAGCGCGGCATGATGCTGTCTTTCAGGTGGCCCGCGCCGGAATCGAGGGTGATCTGTTCGATGCCGCGATGGGCCTCGAGCAGGATCGTGCCGCCCGGCGTCTCATAGATACCGCGGGATTTCATGCCGACGAAGCGGTTTTCCACGAGGTCGAGCCGGCCCACGCCGTGTTTGCCGCCGAGCTCGTTGAGCTTGGTGAGGATCGTGGCGGGCGACATC
>JBCCYG010000062.1:0-10487 GCA_039190145.1 Pseudomonadota bacterium
CTGACCCATGTGGCAGACCTGCCAAGCCCCGGTGACCTGGTGCGCAAACTCAAAGACACCACGCCACCGCCCCTGCCCGCCGCTACGCCCGCTCCCACGGCGGCCCCCAACGGACCAACAGCAAGAGGTCCCAGACCTACAATCACCGCATCAGGCGCTGCCACCGCCCCTGCGGCCGCCCCGACACCCGGCCTCGAGCGCTACGCCCGGTTCAAAGATGTGGTCGAACTCATCCGCACCCAACGCGACGTGAAATTACTCGTGGAGGTCGAAGGCGGCGTCCGCCTCATCTCCTACGCCCCGGGCCGCATCACCTTCGCCCCCACCGAAAAGGCGCCGGCCAACCTCGCCCAGCGCCTTGGCGAGCGGCTCCAGGCCTGGACCGGCAACCGCTGGGCCATCGCCGTCGAGGCCGAAGGCGGCGCCGCCACCATCACCGAGCTCCGCGATGCAGAGCTTGATCGTCTCAAGGAAGAAGCCCGCGCTCACCCCATGGTGCAAGCCGTCTTCGACGCTTTCCCCGGCGCAAAGATCCTCGAAATCCGCACGCCCGAGGCCATCGCCGCCGAGGCAGAAGGCGACGCGTTGCAAGAGGTCGAAGACGAATGGGACCCGTTCGACGAAAGCTAGCCAGCCGCCCCCGGCGGATGCGAGAGGCGCGGCCTCTCGCGCTCTCCGGAGTACTTCCGGAACAAAGAAGAAGCGCGGGAAGGACGTCTTCTTTGTTCCCGAAATACTCATTCCATTGCTCACAGCCCGCGAGACGCTTGCAATAAAGAAGGCCGCGCCGCATCTAGGCGCAAAGGAGACGCGACATGCTCAAAGGACTAGGCGGGCTCGGCGATATGGCCGGGATGATGAAAAAAGCCCAGGAAATGCAGACTAAGATGGCCGAGCTCCAGGACGAGCTCGGGCGCATGACCGTGGTGGGAGAAAGCGGCGCGGGGCTCGTGAAGGCCACAGCTACCGCCAAAGGCGAGCTCGTGGGCCTTGAGATCGACCCGACCATCTTTGACCCGAACGAGAAAGAGGTGGTGGAAGACCTGATCCTCGCCGCGATCAAAGAGGCGCAAACCAAAGCCGCTGAAAGGCACCAGCAAGAAATGGGCAAAATCACCGAGGCCATGGGCCTTCCGGCGGATATGAAGCTACCCTTTTGACCCTGCGCGCCCTTGCGCTCGCTCTCCTGGCTCTTGCGTCACCGTTAAATGCTGCCAGCTGGGCGACGCGGGACGTCTGCGACATCGACACGCTCGAGATACCCAAAGGGTGGACTACTGAGCAAGATATCGCGGAAGCAAAGGAGAGGGCCAAAAGCATCCCCAACGGCACTGGGCGTCTTTGGCGGATCGAAGGCCCGGGCGGCGCCGTTTCCCATCTTTTCGGAACGCTGCATAGCAATGACCCGCTGCTCCTCGATCTGCCGGAAGAGTTAGAATCTGCCCTCGAAAGCGCGCGTCTGGTCGCGACGGAGATCGACTTCCGCCTCCCCTCCCGGCGGCTCTACCGCAACGACCCATCCGAGACCTACCGCTGGCGCGGGGCCCGCGCCAATGGTGCCGACCCACCTTTTGAGGCTGAGCTCCATTCCTGGACGCGGCTTTACTTCGTGGGGCTGGGGTTCAAGACCCCATGGGCCGTTCTGACCGATGTGGGCGTCGCGGACCTTCTGCTCGCCGATCCTTGCAATGACTTCAATACGGGCGTCTTTCCCATCATGGACAACCTCATCGCCCTGGAAGGCGTTCTCTCCGGCGCGGAGTTCATCGGTCTGGAGCCACCGATCACCTTTTTCGAGGAGCTGTCGCGACCCGAGCGCAGCGATGAGCTTTATGGGCTTTTGCAGATTTACGGCGCTTATACCCAGCCTGCCGTGGACAATCGAGCAAGGCAGGCCACGATGACGCTCTACGCTCAAGGCCACATTGGAGAAATGATGGCCCATGACGCGATTTACCTCGAAGGCGTTTTTGGCCCCGAACGCGCGACGCGATTTCGCGAAGACGGTAACCGCTACCTGTTGGAAGACCGCAACCTCGCTTGGATCGAGAAAATAGAGGCCGAACTGGGGCTGGGAGGGGTAGTGATGGCCGTCGGCGCTTTTCACCTGCCGGGCGAGACCGGCCTCGTATCACTGCTGAGAAAGCGGGGCTTCACGCTGACCCGCATCGTAGCCGAAGGGGAGGTTTTGCGCTAAGTCTCAAGGCCAAGAGCAGCGGGACCTAACATGGCCGACGACATTTCTTCCCTTGAAACGCTCATCGAGCTCATGGCGCGGCTGCCTGGCCTCGGGCCACGCTCGGCGCGCCGCGCAGCGCTCCATCTGGTCAAGAAACGCGGCCAACTCCTCGGGCCCTTGGCGGAGGCCATGGCAGAGGTAGCCGCCTCGGCCCGCGAATGCATCAATTGCGGCAACATCACCACGGCAGATCGCTGCAGCATTTGCACGTCCCCAAAACGCGCCACCGGTGAGCTCTGCGTGGTCGAGGACGTGGCAGACCTCTGGGCCATGGAGCGCGCTGCGGTCTTTCGTGGCCGCTACCACGTTTTGGGCGGCACGCTCTCGGCACTTGACGCCATCGGCCCCGATGAGCTTCGGATCCCTCGCCTCCTGAGCCGCATCCCAGAGGAAGGGATCACCGAGGTGATCCTCGCGCTTCCGGCCACGGTCGATGGCCAAACCACCGCGCATTACATTGCCGAGGAGCTCCCCGAGGTGAAAGTCACAAGCCTTGCCCAAGGCGTCCCCGTCGGCGGGGAACTGGATTATCTCGATGACGGAACGATCTCGGCAGCGCTCAAAGCGAGAAAGTCCTTCTGAATGCCCGCGAGATTTCTAAGCCACGCCGCCATTTTGCCTTAAGCCTGTCCCCAAAGACCGGTATTTTGACGACAACAGGTTAGGGATGCCATCCATGCGTTACGTGACACTTGCCTTGGTTGTACTTTGGGCTGCGGCCTTTCCCTCCTTCGCTCAGTCGGAGGATGATCCGCGGATTCAGCTTTTGGGCGACAGCCTCATGGCGACCCACATGCTCACGGGCCGTGCCATCCCCAATGTCCTCGCCCGCACGCTGGATGAAAAGGTCGACAACAACGCGCTCACCGGGGCGATGATACGGGGCATCTCGCTGCAATACGAACCCGGCGAACTCGACTGGGTCGTCCTCAATGGCGGCGGCAACGACCTCTGGCTCGGCTGCGGGTGCAACGAATGCACCGAGCGCATGGCCAAAGTGATCTCCGAAGATGGCGCTTCCGGGCGCCTGCCAGACCTCGTGAGCCGCATCCGCGCCGATGGGGCACGCGTGCTTTACGTCGGCTATTTGCGCTCTCCGGGCTTCGGCTCCCCCATCGAGCATTGCCGCGATGACGGGGATGAGATGGAGCGCCGCATCGTGCTCATGGCCCGCGCGATGGAGGGCGTCTGGTTTCTGTCGAACAAGGAGCTTGTCCCCTCGGGCGACAAATCCTTTCATGCTTTCGATCGCATCCACCCCTCGCCGAAGGGGAGCCGCGCAATTGGCCGCCGCATCGCCTCAGCGATCCGCCAGCTTGATGACACCCGCTAACCAAGGGTGATCCTCCTCTTCAATAAGCCGATGAACGTGCTCAGCCAGTTCACCGATGAGGGGAAGTGGCAGGGGCTCAAGCACTTTATCGACATGCCCGGCGTCTATGCGGCGGGCAGGCTCGACCGCGACAGTGAGGGCCTTCTCGTCCTCACCGATGACGGAAAGCTGCAAGCGCGCATCGCGTCGCCCAAGTTCAAACTGTCGAAAACATACCTGATCCAGGTCGAAGGCACCCCCGACGCAACCGACCTCGACACCCTCCGCACCGGCGTGACCCTCAAAGACGGCCGCACCCGCCCCGCAGAGGTCGAAGTCATCGCTCCGCCGGACCTCTGGGCCCGCGATCCCCCGGTTCGTTTCCGCAAATCCGTCCCCGACGCCTGGCTCAAACTCACGCTCCGCGAGGGTAAAAACCGCCAAATCCGGCGGATGACGGCGGCTGTGGGCCATCCGACGCTGCGTCTTGTGCGCGTGGCTATTGGGCCTTGGGAGCTCGGTCAGCTACAACCGGGGCAATGGATCACCACGACCTTGAGGCCCTAACATCATGCCCGAGACTATGCGCGACGCCAGCTCCGCCCCCATTCTGCTTTGCGACATCAAAGACGGCATCGCCACCGTCACTCTGAACCGCCCGGAAAAGAAAAACGCCATGAGCCTCGAGCTCTTGAGCTTGGTGCGCGAGACCTGCGAAAGCCTCCGCGAGGAGCCGGGCCTTCGCGCCGTCATCCTCACCGGCGCGGGCGGCGTCTTTAGCGCGGGCATCGACATCACGATGATGGGCTCCATGGCCAGCAATGTCGACGACCTCAAGGCCCGCATGGCGCAGACCGACGAGTCCGGGGCTAACGAGTTTCAGTCGCCCAACACGTGCTGGGCCTCGCTGCCCGTCCCCGTCATCGCTGCCATCGACGGCATCTGCTTTGGCGCAGGCATGCAACTCGCGCTTGGCGCAGATTTCCGGATCGCGGATCCCGCCACGCGCATGTCGATCATGGAGGCCAAATGGGGCCTCATACCCGACATGGGCCTCACGCAATCGCTGCCGAAACTCATGGGCGCGGATCAGGCCAAAATGCTCATGATGACGGGTCGGGAACTGACCGGCGAAGAAGCGCTAGCGGTCGGCCTCGTAACCGAAACCACAGAGACTCCGCTTTCCCGCGCCCTCGAGCTGGCGGAGACATTTGTGCTCAAAAACCCGGACGCCCTCGCCGCCTCAAAGAAGCTGGTGGATGAGACCTGGGGCTCGGGCGGCAAGGAGGCGCTGCTTCTCGAGGCACGCCTGCAAGCCACGCTGATGGGCTCGCCCAATAACGTCGAAATGATCATGGCCAACATGCAAAAGCGTCCGCCCAGGTTTGGCTGACTTCCAAGAGGTAGAAGTCCGCTCCCGCGAAGAGCTCCGCGCCTGGCTCGCCCAGAACCACGGGCAAACCGAAAGCGTCTGGCTCGTCTTCTGGAAGAAACACACGCCCCATTACACCCCGATAGGAGAGCTCATCTCCGAGCTCCTCTGTTGGGGCTGGGTCGATGCCGTCACGCGGGGTGTTGATGCGGATAGAAGCTCGGTCCGCGCTGCGCCGCGTCGCGCCAAAAGCGCCTGGTCGGCCGTGAACAAAGCCAAGGTCGAGGAAGCCCGCGCCGCCGGGCTCATGACGTCCGCAGGCGAGGCCGCCATTGCAGCGGCGCAGGCCAACGGCATGTGGGAATTCCTCGACGATGTCGAACGGCTCGACGTGCCGGGAGACCTCGCAGAAGCTCTCGGCCCTGCCCGAGACACTTGGGAAAGCTACGCGCGCAGCGTTAAACGCGGGATGCTCGAATTCATCAAAACCGCAAAACGCCCACAGACCCGCGCAAAACGCATCGCCGACCTCGTCGAGGATGCCAGCCAGGGCCTCAGACCCCGCAATTTCCGCTAGCTCAGCGCCAAGATCGGCCCGTCAAGAAGGGCCATGAGGTCCCCGAAATAGCCACCGGACCGCGCGGGCCGCGTCGGGTCCGATGTGATCGCCACAGCCAGGTCGCGCTTGCGATGCGCGGCGATGATCTGCCCGCCATAACCGCGCCCAAGCGCCCAGCCCGTAGGCGATAAAAACCAGCCATAGCCATAGGCGAGCCCCGACCATGGCGAACGCGCGCGCGGCATAAGCGACGCCTCGATCCAGGCCTGAGAGACGATCTGCCGCCCCTCAAAGCGACCGCCGTCGCGCACCATGACGGCGAGATCGAGCATCGCGCGCGGCGTCAGCGCCATCTCATTGCCCCCGAGGTAGTAACCCTGCGGATCGCGCGTCCAGGCGGGGACCTCAAAGCCCATGGGCCGCCCCAAAATCCGCCGCGCCTGGGCCAAAAGGCTCTCGCCTACGGCCTCCGCCAGGGCCGCGCCCAGTATATGCGTCGACCCAGTCGAATAAAGAAACCGCCCGCCAGGCTCTGCCACCAACGGCCGCGCGAGCGCATTGGCAACCCAATTCGACGACGACACCCAGCCCCCGTAATTGGCCCCCGACGTCCGCTCGAGCCCTGCGCGGAGCGTGACAAGATCCTCAAGCGTGATGTCCCGCGCGCCGGCCTCCGCCCAGTTCGGGATCAGCCTCGGCGCAACGTCACCCAGAGTGGACCGCACAGAAGACACGTGCCCCTCCTCAATCGCCTGCCCCAAAAGCAAGGCCACAACGGACTTCGACACCGATTTGATGTTCGCGGCTCGCTCGAGCCCGGGCCCGCGCGGGGCCTCAGCAAAGACCAAGCGGTCTCCCTGGCGCACCTGAAGCGAATGAAGCTGATCAAGAGGCTCCAGCGCCTCAGCCAGCGAGGCTGTCATCGCCAACGCCGGCGTGGCCAGAAAGGCCGCGCTCGAGGCGAGTAAACTACGTCTCTTCATCATACCCCGCATATGGCCGGACGCGCCAAAAGCGCAAAGAGGATATTGGTCACATTCCCGTCGGCCGGAGCAAAAAGGCCGTTCGAACGGCCTTAGAAAACGCAAAGTCGAATTCGCGTGAAACCGCCTTCGAAGCGGCTTGCCCGTCAATCCTCGATCATCGCGACCCGCGTGCCATGGCGTCCGCCTTCAAACTCCGCATCGAGAAACGCATCCACAATGGCCAGGGCGAGCCCCTCGCCCACGACGCGGGCGCCGAGGCTGAGCATATTGGCATCATTATGAGCTCGGATCATCGACGCGGAAAAGGTGTCCGAGCAGACCCCGCAGCGAATGCCTTTCACCTTATTGGCCGCCATCATGATGCCCTGCCCGGTCCCGCAGAGGATAATCCCCAGCGCGCAATCACCGGACGCCACACGCTCGGCAGCTGCCTTGCCATGGGTCGGGTAATGGGTGCTCTCCGGCGTCATCGGGCCAATATCCAAGGCCTCATGCCCGCGCTCGGAGAGGTGCTTAGCCACGGCCTGCCTCAGCTCAATCGCAGCATGATCCGAAGAAAGGACAATTCGCGCCACCTCAATGTGCCTCCGCCCAGTTTGCGCCACTGCCCGCATCGACCACGAGCGGCACGTCGATCTTCACCACGGGCATCGCTGCATTCTCCATCACCTCGCGCGCTGCGCCGATAAGGTCATCCACTGCGCCATCCTCCACCTCAAACAAAAGCTCGTCATGGACCTGCAGCAGCATCTTCGCCGGCAGCCCCTCAATGGCCGCTGGCATTCGCACCATAGCGCGCCGGATGATGTCCGCCGCCGTCCCCTGGATCGGCGCATTGATCGCCGCGCGCCGCGCAAAGCCCGCTGTCGGCCCCTTCGCGTTGATCTCAGGCGTGTGAATGCGGCGGCCAAAGAGCGTTTCAACACGCATATGCTCCTTCGCAAAGGCCGTGGTGTCTGACATGTACTGCTTGATGCCCGGGAAGCGCTCAAAATAGGTGTCGATAAAGCTCTGCGCCTCATCGCGTGGGATGCGCAGGTTCCGCGCCAGCCCAAAGCCCGAAATCCCGTAAATCACACCGAAATTGATGGCCTTCGCTTGGCGCCGCACCTCTGGCGTCATCTCGTCCAAAGGCACGTTGAACATCTCGGACGCCGTCATGGCGTGGATGTCGATCCCATCTGCAAACGCTTTCTTCAGCGCGGGGATATCCGCGATATGGGCAAGGATGCGCAACTCGATCTGGCTGTAATCCAGGGCCACGAGCGTCTTGCCTTCCTCGGCCACAAAAGCCTCCCGGATGCGCCGCCCTTCCTCGGTGCGGATCGGGATATTCTGTAGGTTCGGGTCCGTTGACGCGAGCCGGCCGGTATTGGCCCCGGCGATGGAGTAAGACGTATGCACGCGCCCCGTCTCCGGGTTGATATGCTCCTGCAACGCGTCGGTATATGTCGATTTTAATTTAGAAAGCTGCCGCCAATCGATCACGCGACCCGGCAAATCATGCTCCGTCGCCAGATCTTCCAGGATGTCCGCGCCGGTCGAATACTTCCCCGTCTTCCCCTTTTTGCCCCCTGGAAGACCCATCTTGTCAAAAAGGATGTCCCCGAGCTGCGCGGGAGAGCCCACGTTAAACTTCTCGCCCGCCAGCTCGTGAATTTCCGCCTCCAGCCCCGCCATCTTCTGGGAAAAAGCGTTCGACATCCGGCTCAGCGTGTCGCGGTCAACCTTGATCCCGTCCATCTCCATTCGCGCGAGCACGGGCACGAGCGGCCGCTCGAGCGTCTCATAGACGGTCGTGACCTTGGATCGGTGCAACTGCGGCTTGAATTCCTGCCAAAGCCGTAAAGTGATATCGGCGTCCTCGGCCGCATATTTCGCGGCCTCATCAATCGGCACCTGATCAAACGTCTTCATCGCCTTGCCGGAGCCCAGGAGCGTTTTGATCGGGATCGGCGTATGCCCGAGATACCGCTCTGAAAGCGTGTCCATGCCGTGATTATGGTGGCCCGCATTGAGAGCATAGCTCATCAGCATCGTGTCATCGATGGGCGCCACCGCGATCCCCAGCCGGGCAAAAATCTTGGCGTCGTACTTCATGTTCTGCCCGATTTTGAGGATCGACGGGTCCTCCAAGACCGGCTTTAGAAGCGCCAGAGCCTCCTCAAAATCCATCTGCCCCTCGGCTAGCTCATCGCCGCCAAAAAGGTCATCGCCGCCCTTCTTGTGGGAAAGCGGCACGTAGCAGGCAGACCCCGCCTCAACGCAAAGACACACGCCCACAAGCTCCGCCCGCATCTCGTTGAGCGCGGTGGTTTCGGTATCCACGGCCACGTAACCGCGCTCATAAACCTGGTCGATCCAGGCCCTGAGCGCCTCCGCGTCCCGCACCGTCTCATAGGCTTCCGGATCAATCGGCGCCTGCTCCGGCGCGGTCGCCTCCTCCCGCGCGGGCTCCGGGATGGAGGGCGCCTCGATCCCTATCGCCTCCGCCATCCGGCGCGACAAGGTTCGAAACTCCATCGACGCCAAAAATGGCATCAATACATCGGGGTCGGGCTCGCGCACCTCAAGCGTCTCAAGCTCGTAATCCAGCTCCATATCGCAATCGAGCTGCACGAGCCTTTTCGAGAGCTCGATCTGCTCCCGAAAGTTGATCAGCGTCTCGCGCCGCTTGGGCTGTTTGATCTCCTCGGCGCGGTCGAGCAGCTCCTCAAGCGAGCCGTATTCATTGATCAAAAGAGCCGCCGTCTTGACGCCGATACCGGGTGCGCCCGGTACGTTATCAACGCTGTCGCCCGCTAGGGCCTGCACGTCCACCACGCGCTCCGGCCCCACGCCAAACTTCTCCTCGACGCCCTCGACGTCGATCCGCTTGTTCTTCATGGCGTCGAGCATCTCAACGCCACCCCCGACAAGCTGCATGAGGTCCTTGTCTGACGAGATGATCGTCACCCGCCCGCCGGCATCCCGCGCCTTGCAGGCAAGAGTTGCGATGATGTCGTCTGCCTCAAACCCCTCCTGCTCCAGGCAGGAGATGTTAAAGGCCACCGTCGCCTCGCGGGTCAGCGGAATCTGGGGCCTAAGGTCCTCGGGCATCTCATCGCGGTTGGCCTTGTACTGGTCGTACATGTCATTGCGAAAGGTGTGCGATCCCTTGTCAAACACCACCGCACAATGCGTGGGCGCATCGGGGCCGCTATTCGACGCGATATAGCGGCGTAGCATATCGCAAAAGCCCTGCACCGCACCAACCGGGAGCCCGTCCGATTTCCGCGTGAGCGGCGGCAGCGCATGGAAGGCGCGAAAGATGAACGCCGACCCGTCGATCAGGTGCAGGTGATGTCCTTTTCCGAATGCCATGGAGCCCCCGTTTCTACCTCGCCCGTCTATCGCACAGGCGAGGTAGGGGGGCCAGCCGTGAGCGCTAGAGCGCCTCAGGATTTCCGGGGCGGATACTCTCCACCGCGCCCCGCGTCTCGCCGGTCTTAGGGTCGACCATCAAGAGGGCCTCTGCCGACTTCACAAGCCGCGTACAGCTATCTTTGGGGCCGTTATCCCAGTCGACGCAGTACCGATCACCCTCCAGCCGCCAGGTCCCAACCAGCGTAAGCCCGGCGGGCAGAACAGCCACCGCGCGACCATCCGCGCCGTAAAGGAACGGCGCGATACCGCCATCCGGGCCACCAGGGCCACCCGGAGGCACCTCAATGTAAACCGTGTTTCCTGTGAGCAGCGCGTCGAGCTGCGCCTCACCCATCGGGGTCTCCGCAGCCGCAGCCGCCGCCGTCACCCCCGTCACCATAGTCACCATTGCTAGACCTCTCATGCGACTCTCCATTTAGTCATGCTGCCTGACTAAATGCGATTGCCGATTTAGTCAAGTAGCCTTACCATTGTCGAGAGACGGCCCGGAGACTACACACACATTATGGAAGACCACCCCGCCCTCATCGACCATATCGGCGTCGACCTCTGGCAAACGAGCCGCGCCTATGAGGCCGCAATGTATGCTGCCA
>JBCCYG010000063.1:0-10315 GCA_039190145.1 Pseudomonadota bacterium
CAGGCGATCCCGGCGACGCCATCGGCGCGGGTGATCGAGGAAGGGTTCACGCCGGTGGTCACGGACCTTGGTCAGAAGCATCCGGTGACCGAAGGTCTCGACCTTCTCGCGCCGGAGGGCGGCTGGGGGCGGTGGTTCCGCCTCGTCGACCTGATCCCGAAACAGGGTCAGATCGTCATGAGTGGCTATGAAGACCGGCCGCTTTTGGTGCTCGACCGCGTGGGCGAGGGACGTGTGGCGCTCATGGCCTCGGACCAGGCCTGGCTCTGGGATCGTGGCTATGAAGGCGGCGGCCCGCAGCTCGAGCTGCTGCGCCGCCTGGCGCACTGGATGATGAAAGAGCCCGAGCTCGAGGAGGAGCAACTCACGGCCTCCGCCGAGGGGCAGGTGATGACGATCCTGCGCCGGACGCTGGGTGACGACGTGGGCCCCGTGACGGTGACACGGCCAGATGGTGAGGTGGAAGTTCTTGAACTAGAGGAGATTTCTCCAGGTCGCTTTGAGGCCGTCTATGAAGGGCCGCTTCTTGGGCTCTACCGGCTCGAAGAGGGAGATGAACAAGCAGTGGTTGCCCTCGGCCCCGCGGCCCCTCGGGAATTCATCGATACGCTCGCGACGGGTGATGTTTTGGAGCCGGTGATTGCGCCACTTCGCGGCGGGGTCGTTGCACTGGAAGAGGGCGTGCCAGACCTGAGGAATGTGCGCGCAGGACGGCCAGCCGCCGGGCGGGGCTGGATCGGGCTGACGCCGCGCGCCGCTTATGTCACGACAGATGTTCGGATCGATACGCTGATCCCTGCCTGGGCGTTCTTGATGCTCGCTGCCGCGCTGATCCTGGGTGCCTGGCTGCGTGAGGGGCGGCGCTAAGAGCCCGGCAGTGCGAACGGATAAGCCTGCGCGCCCCAGCCGCCGACACTCTCACTCACGAAAAGCTCCACCTCGGTGACGCCATCCGGGATCGCAACGCGGGATAGCGAGCGGGTGAAGGGCTGTTCATTGACATGGGGATGCGCGAGCACGCGGGTGCCGAGCACTGTCCCATCAGGCAAGCGCACCTCCCAGCCGTCGGCGTAGTCATCCCATCCGGTATCGCCATGGGCCACGGTGACGTCAAAGCGCCAACCGGAATCTGACGGAGTGGCTCGGATATCGGTGATGGTTGCTGGGTCCGCTGCCGCAGCTAAGGGCAAAAAAGCGAGAGCATAATACTTCATTAGGAAACCGTAGCACATGTCGCGCGAGCGAGCTCGTCACCCTTGCGCTACTGCCGTATTCCTGCCCCAGTTTGGCCCAAAAACGCCAATATCTCGTGCCAATCCGTCGGAGGAACCGGTGCGCATACTCAAAGGCCTAACACTTGCTCTGCTCACATTGGCGGTTCCGCTAGCCGCTAAGGATACCTCGCTTGAAGCACTTACCACAGGCGACGCTGTACGGCATTGGGAAGCTGTGGGTCGCCTTGATATAGGTGGCCAGGGGTTTTGCACGGGAGCGCTAATCGCCGATACGCTCGTGCTCACGGCGGCACATTGCCTTTATGAGCAAGCATCCGGAGAGCAGATTGACCCGTCGACGATCGAGTTTCGCGCCGGGTGGCGCAATGGCCGGGCAGAGGCGTACCGCACGGTGCGCCGCGCGGTGATACATCCGGGCTACGAATTCACGAGCGAAGTCCTCACAGAGCGCATTCGTAACGATGTGGCCATACTCGAGCTCGCCCAGCCGATCCGAAACGGGCGTATTACGCCGTTTCAGATCGCCTCACAGCCCCGCAAAGGCCAGCGCGTTGGCGTCGTGAGCTACGCTGCTGAACGGTCCGAGGTGCCCTCTTTGCAGGAGGGCTGTCGCGTGATGGCGCGCCAACTAGGGATGCTTGTGCTCAGCTGCGAGGTGGATTTTGGCTCCTCTGGCTCTCCGGTTTTCACTTTTGAGACCGGCGAAGCGCAGATCGCGTCCGTGATCTCTGCAAAGGCGGAGGTGCAGGGCCGCAGCGTATCTCTCGGCACCGGCCTTGAGTCGCAAGTCGCCACGCTCCTTACAGAATTGGAAGCGGGAGGCGGCGTCTACCAAGACCCAGGGCCGAGCATTCGCCGCGTCGGCGAGACCAGTGCCATGCAGAGCGGCGGCGGCGCGAAATTTGTCCGGCCCTAGCTAAGCGCAAGAAATCATTCACCTAAATCGAAGGTGTTGGGTCTTGAACGGGCCCAAAGCGTGCCCACATATGAAGCGTTGGAGGCCGATGAGGCTCCGACGTCGAAAGGCCCTGGGCCCGATTGGGGCAGGGCATGCACAACCATCGCTTTGAGAAAGGATGACCTATGCGCAACCTAGATTTCGCACCGCTTTACCGCGCCACCGTTGGCTTTGATCAGATCGCAGACCTCATGGACCGCGTTCTCACCAATGATGCAGGCGCGCAGAGCTACCCTCCCTACAACATCGAGAAGACGGCCGATGATGCATACCGCATTTCCATCGCTGTTGCCGGGTTCACCTCCGACGAGCTCGACGTTGAAGTAAAGGAAAACGCGCTACACATCGCGGCTAAGAAAGCTGAGGATGCTGGTGAGCGCAAATACCTGCACCGTGGCATCGCCACGCGCGCTTTCTCCCGCCGTTTCCACCTGGCTGACCACGTGAAGGTTACCGGTGCCGCGCATGAGAACGGCATGCTCCACATTGAGCTCGTTCGCGAAGTGCCTGAGGCGCTCAAGCCGCGCAAGATCGAGATTGGCCAGTCGAAGGCCATCGAAGCTGAGGTCGTGGAAGCGTAAGTCTTCCTGCACCGAGGTCGAGGGCCGTCCATTTGGGCGGCCCTTTTTCTTTGCCGGGAGAGCGGGAGCGAGGGGCCAGCCCCTCGCGCTCCCCGGAGTTATTGAGGAAAGATGAAGAGGGCTAGCTGATCCGGATGTAGCCGGAGAGGCCGGTTTTTTGGTGCTCGATGACGTGGCAGTGGAAGGCCCAGTCGCCTGGATTGTCGGCGACAAAGGCGATGTCGACGATCTCATTTTTGTGCAAGAGGACGGTGTCGGTCCAGTTCTGCGGGATCTTGCGCTGGTTTGAGCTGATCGGCTTGAAGACGAGACCGTGCAGGTGGATCGGGTGGTCGTTGGGGCTCTCATTTTGGAGGCGGAAGACATAGCTTTTGCCGAGCTCCAAGTTGGCCAGCGGGCCCATGCCGGATGCGTCGCCCTGCCAAGGGTCGCGGTTGATGGACCAAAAGGTGTATTCCACCGAGCCGCAGAGCCCGTTGTTCGGGATCATGCCATCAGGTGACCAGCCAAAGATCAGGTCGCGCCGCTCCGCGCTTGCCAGGTCGAAATCTGTGACCGGGTTCCTCGGAAGCGGCTTCAGTTCAGCGAGGTCGCGCCCGAGGGAGGTGCCGGTGGGGTTGAGGCTGGCAAATGTCATGGGCTCGAGCCCGTGCATGCCGAGGATGTCAAGCGGGGCGCCACCATCGGGCACACGGATCGCCACGTCGACGCGCTGACCGGGGCCTAGAAAGAGGGGCGCTTCGCGGCTGGGCCAGGGGATGGGGTCCTCCACCGGGTGGCCGTCCCAGGCAATGATCTCGCCGTCGACATCGGGCAGGACCACGCGGTAGATGCGCGTAGTATCTGTGGCTGCGATGCGGAGCCGAACGAGCCCGCCCGCGGGGACATCGTAGCGGGGCGCGCGTTGCCAATTCGTGGTCATCACATTGCCCAGGGTGCCGCCGCGCGCCGCGCCCCTTGGTGTGAAGTAGTCGAGGAGCTCCGCCTCATTGCCGAGGCGGAAATCCTTGAGATTGAGCAGCAGGTCGAGGTCAAAGCCCGGATCTTCCTCTTCCTCCACGATGAGGATGCCGGTAAAACCGTGGGCCATCTGGCGCATGGTCACGCAATGCGGGTGGTACCAGAACGTGCCCGCATCCTGGGGCGTATAGGCGTAGTCAAAGGCCTCGCCTCTGCGCGTGGGGAGCTGTGTCAGATAGGGGACGCCATCCATGGCGTTGGGCACGCGGATGCCGTGCCAGTGGACGGTGGAATAATCATCGACCCCATTGGTAAAGCGGAGCTGGGCCGCCTCGTTTTGCTTTAGCCGGATCACCGGCGGGGGTGCGCCGTCGGCTGTGCTTACGAGGCCCTGGGTTAGGCCGCCGCCAAAATCAAAGCCGGTCTCCCGAGAATTGATCTCAAGCGAAACCCCGGCAGAGGCTCGCAGCGCGGAGAGCCCGCCTGCGGCGAGCGTGGCGGAACCCGCACCCAGGAGCAAGTTGCGTCTGTTGAGCATTAATCTCTCCCCAAGCGTTAGACGTCAGATGGGTCTGGCGCGGGGCTGGACCATGGGGCACGCTGCCCCGTCTTCTTTGTTCTGAAAATACTCACATCCGGCGGTGCCTGCAATGCGACCTTCAGACGGACATGCACAGATATTTCATCTCAAGGAACTCATCGATCCCGTGGCGGGAGCCCTCGCGCCCGAGGCCAGATTGTTTGACGCCGCCAAAGGGCGCGACTTCGGTTGAAATGATGCCCGTGTTGATGCCCACAATGCCGTATTCGAGCGCCTCGGCGACCTTGTACACGCGGCCGAGATCCTTCGCATAGAAATACGCGGCCAGGCCATAGATCGTGTCATTGGCCATGGCGATAACTTCATCCTCGCTCTCGAAGCGGAAAAGGGGAGCCATGGGGCCAAAGGTCTCCTCGTGGCTAACGCGCATGTCTTGCGTGACGCCGGTGAGGATCGTGGGTTCAAAGAACTGACCGCCGAGTGCATGAGCTGCGCCGCCAAGGGCCACCTGAGCGCCTTTTTCGAGTGCGTCAGCGATATGCGCGCGGACCTTCTCGACCGCCGGTTCCGAAATCAGCGGGCCAAAGTCGACCCCGTCAAAGCCGTCGCCTACGGTCATCTTTTCGACGGCGGCCACGAATTTTTGAGAGATTTCGTCGTAAACGCCGGACTGCACATAGATGCGGTTGGCGCAGACGCAGGTTTGCCCGTTATTGCGGAATTTGCAGGCGATGGCACCGGTAACGGCCTCGTCGAGATCGGCGTCGTCAAAGACGATGAAGGGCGCATTACCGCCAAGCTCCATGCTCACGCGCTTTACCTGGGGTGCTGCCTGTTCGAGGAGCAGCCGACCCACCCGGGTCGAGCCGGTGAAGGTGATCTTACGCACCGTTTCGTTCTCGCAGAATTCCTGCCCGATCGGTGCAGGGTCTTTTGACGGCACGATTTGAAGCACACCTGCGGGGATGCCTGCCCTGTTGGCCAGCACGCCGAGGGCCAATGCGGAAAGCGGCGTAAGCTCGGAAGGGCGCGCAACGAATGCGCAGCCCGCCGCGAGCGCTGGGCCCGCTTTGCGCGTGATCATGGCATTGGGAAAGTTCCAGGGCGTGATCGAGGCCGCGACACCCACGGGCTGCTTGATCACGGTGATCCGTTTGTCAGGGGCGTGGCCCGGGACCGTCTCGCCATAGATGCGTTTGGCTTCCTCGGCAAAGAACTCGATGAAGCTCGCACCGTAGGCAATCTCGCCCTTCGCCTCGGTGAGTGGTTTGCCCATTTCAGCGGTGAGGATCATGGCGAGGTCGTCTTGAGCCGCCATGATGAGCTCAAACCAGCGGCGTAGGATATTGGCGCGCTCCTTGGCGGGGCGGGCTGCCCAGGCTCTTTGCGCTGTGGCGGCGCCGTCAATGGCTTTCGCCACATCGCCGCGCGCGAGGTCGGTGACCTCTGCGATGACATCGCCGCGGGCGGGATTGGTCACGGTGAATGTAGCGCCCGAAGCCGCGTCTACCCAGGCGCCATCTACGAAAGCCTTGGTCGCGAGCAGTTCCGGGTCGGAGAGCAGGGATGCGAGGTTGGTGGGATTGTCGAGCATGGCGGCCTCCTGTGATCTTCAGCCGTATCTAGCACGCCAAGAGGGTGGTCCACCCTCATGGCCGGTTGCTTCGTAGGCGCCGCGTGCGACGGCACGGGCGAGGGTAGTGGCCGCGGCATGGCCGAGCGCGATGGCGTCCGCGACCGGGTCGGACAGGGGCTTTGCACCTGTTGCTGCAGCAAAGACGAGGTCGCCATCGAAGAGTGTGTGCGACGGGATAAGGGATCTTGCCAGGCCGTCATGGGCGGCAGTGGCTAGGCGGGTGCACTGAGCTTGGCTCAGCTTAGCATCGGTGGCGACGATCGCGATGGTCGTGTTGTGCGCTGTGAGTTTCGTTGGCGGATCGGGCGGGGCTTTGGCAGGCGGCCCGAGGCCGCCGAACTCGTCGTTTTCCTCATGGATGGCTGCCCAAAAACGCCCGTCCACCGGATGGCAGGGCGCGCCAATGGCGTTGACTGCCACGAGAGCCCCCACATTGTGGCCCGAAGCGGTCACGGTGGAGGCAGAGCCAAGCCCACCTGCGAGGCCCGCGATGGTGGCGCCGTACCCTGCCCCTGCTGTTCCCAGCTCGAAGGTGTCGGCCGCGGTTTCGAGCGCGGCCTTTCCGAGCGCCGGATAGGGGTTTTCCAGCCAATCGCCCTCGCGGCCATCGAGGTCAAAGAGGATCGCGGCGGGGACGATGGGGACGCGGGCGGGGCCGGCGGCAAAGCCTCGGCCCTTTGCGCGGAGGCCCATCGAGACGCCGTCGGCGGCGGCGAGGCCAAAGGCGCTTCCGCCGGAGAGCACCAGCGCATCGACTTCCTGAACGAGCCTGTCTGGGGCGAGGAGGTCAGTCTCCCGCGTGCCGGGGGCGCCGCCCATCACGTGGACACCTGCAGTGAGGGGCTGCTCCGCGGTGAGCACCGTAACGCCAGAGCGAAGGTCGCCGTCCGAGGCATTCCCCACCAGGAGCCCGTTGACATCGGTGATGAGGTTCCGGGTCATGGGCGGGGTCGGGTGCCGTCAAAGCGGCCGAGCGGTATGAGGAGCGTCGAGCCCTCGAGCGCGCCCGTCATTGCTTCCGGAAAGATCAAGATCAGGGAGGTGTTGAGCCCCATCTCGTCGATGATGGCATTGACCTGGCGCGCGTCGAAATAGTGGGTCAAGCGCTTCACCGGGTCTGCTTTGCAGATCACCTCAACCGCATCGAGCGCAATCTCGATATCGAGCGCTTTGGCGAGGTCGTAGAGATGCGCGAAGGCGAGGGGCTGGCTTTCGAATGTGCCCGCGAAGACGTCGATGCTGACGGTCTGCCGCGTCGTCATCAGATGCACCTGCCGCCGTCTACTTCGAGCGCGACGCCGGTAATCATGGAGGCTTCATCGGAGCAAAGGAAAGCCGCGGCGGCGCCCATATCTTCTGGCTGAGAGAAGCGGCCCAGCGGGATCGTGGAAAGGAACTTTGCGCGCGTCTCCGGCGTGTCGCCGCCCATGAAGCTGGCCAAGAGCGGGGTCTCGCCCGCGACGGGGTTGATGGCGTTGACGCGGATGCCATGGGGCGCGAGCTCAACGGCCATGGCTTTGGTCGCGGTGATCATCCAACCTTTGGAGGCGTTGTACCAGTTGAGGCGCGGGCGAGGAGAGACGCCAGCAGTGGAGGCGACATTGAGGATCGCGCCATAGCCGCGGGCCTTCATGGCGGGCACGAAATGGCGGGCGAAGAGGTAAACCGATTTGGCATTCACGGCGAGGACGCGGTCGAAATCTTCCTCGGTGATGTCCTCCATCGGCGCGGGCATATGGGTGATGCCGGCATTGTTTACGAGGATGTCTGTGTGCCCCCAGAGCGCCTGTGCCGTTTCGGCCAGGGCGGCGACGGAGGCATCTTGCGAGACGTCCACGCTATCGCTGTCGGCGCCAATTTCGGCCGCCAGTGCCGCCCCGCCTTCCGCGTTGATATCGGCAACGAGCACGCGCGCTCCCTCAGCCGCGAATTTCCGCGCTATCCCGGCCCCAAAACCCGAGGCGCCGCCTGTGACAATGGCCGTTTTTCCTGAGAGTCGCATGCATCCTCCGATTCAATGGGCAGCGTAACCGGGACGGGAGGGGACGGAAAGAAATGGAGGAAATCCATACTTTGGTGCCTGTGAGCGAAAGCCCATCTTGGCTGGATGACCTTGCGGGCGTTCTTCACCTTTGTAGCTTTCAGCGCAGCGATCTTTGCAACGCTTTTCGCGCTGCGGGCAGCCGTCGCGCTCTATGACCCTTGGGTGAGCAGAGCCGTCGTTCTTCCGGCGTGGTCTCTTGTGGCGCCTGCGCTTTGCTTTGGGGGCCTCTTCACTTTGGTGGCGGGGCAACAGCGCTCTTGGAGACATATGCTTGCTCCGCATCGGTCGCGGCTCCTCGGTGGATTTGCGATGTTTTCACTGACGCCGGTTTTCTCATTTCTGTGGTTTCCCATGTTTTGGCTGCCCATTTTGCCCAGCTTTTTCGACAATAAGCCCACCGAGGAGAGTATCTATTTTTGGTTGAGCGCGGCTTTCTGGGCGCCTGTCTGCTACGCACAGAGCGCCGCTATCATCGCTTCTGTACAAAACAGGTGGCTGAGGGGGCTGAGCTTTTTTCCAGCGGCCTTGCTGAACTATGTGGCTTTGCTTGCCGTTGTTGGCACGGGCAGGATGTAGCCTTCCTTACCGGGGCTTGAAAACTGTCGACTAGATAGGCGCGATGCGCGAAACTACCCACAAGCAGGGATGTAAATCCGTTTAACAATACCCATATGTTGTTCACGAACCCGTGAACGAAAGGATAGAAATGAGCGATTTTGACAGTCAGATCAGGGAAAGCCAGGCGCAGGTTGAGGAAGCGCAGGCCAAGGTGGCGGAGCTTACGAGCCGCATCGAAGTAGCGCGGCAAAAGATGGCGTCGGGCGAGGACATCGCCGTGGACATCGAAAACGCCACGCTAGACGATGTGCACGCCCATACTGATCTCATGAATGCCAATATCGCAGAACTCATCATGGGTCTCGACGACGTGACGGCGGGCTTTCAGACCGACTTTGATGAATTGCGGTCCAAGACGGGCTGGGAGAGCTTTGTCGGCATCTTTTCCAAGGATCGCTCGGAAAGCCTGCGCCAGGAGCGCCTACGCACGGCATCCATCGACGACAAACTGCAGGACCTCATCTCAAAGTCCGACACAATTGTGCAGCTCTTAGAAGGCCAGCTCACCGTGCTTGAGGAGCAAAAGACGCAGGTGGAGGGGAACCTCAGCGGCACGCTTGAGGAGCGCGAAATCGTGGTCAGTGAGCTCGAGGCGCTGAAGGGCGACATTGCTAAGATGGACCCGGATATCATCGCGCTTGAGCGCAAGATTTCTGTGGAAACGGATGCGGCGGCGCGCACGGCGCTCGAAACCGAGCTTGCGGAGAAGAATGCCAAGTACAACGAGATGGTGCGCGAGGAGCAGGTGAAGCTTGCCCGCTCTCAGACTCTTGAGCGCTATATTGAGAAGGGCAAGACCTGGGTCGACTCGCTGACCAACCAGGCGGCCACCCAGATGGTGCTGATCAACAAGCTGCAGACTGATACCAAGCAACGGGTCGTGCTCTATGACGCGCTGACGAAGTCGCTCAAGACCGCGCAGCAGCAGGACGTGGCGCACCGGATCAACGAGATCGGCGTGAAGACCGACCAGGAGGCGCAGACGGCCATGGCGGCCATCGGATCGGCTACTAACAGCCGGATGGCCGAGATGCTGGAAGCGCATGAAGATCACATGGTCTTTGCCCGCGAGGTGTTGGAGCAAAAGGCGAAAGCCGACGAGCGCTTTGCCCGCCGGTTCGCCGCCATCGTGGAGAAGCACGATTCGAACGCTTATGGCGCGTAAACCGACGACCGTTCAAAAGCTGACACGTTATGGAATTCTGATGTCTGTGGGGCTGGTAGCGTTCTTTGGCCTGCAATACGCGGCCAACAGCATCGGTATGGCGGATACTGCCGGGCGGTCTATCGCCATTGGCCTTCTCGTTGGCGGCGTCATTGGCGTCGGGGGCGCGATGCTCGGGATCATCGGCACCGATGACGAAGACGCCTAAGGCTCGCTTGTCATGAACGACACGACTGCCATCGAGGACACGCGCGTCACGCGGCGCTATTTCCGCAAATTCGAGCGCATCACGCAGCACATGGTGCGCGTGGCGGGCGTCATGGAGGCGGAAGGGTCTCTCTCTAAGGACGAGGTCGAGGTTCTCGGCCGCTACATCGCGGGGCTAACCTTTACCTTCCGCGCGCTGGCCATGAAGTACCTCTTTGCGGGCCGCGTCACGGGCGCGGGAAAGTTGATGTTTGATTTCCGCGAGAGCGGCTTTCCGGCGGCGGCGGAGATTAGGGAGCTTTCGGTCGACGCCTCCCAACTTGAGCGCCACATGGCGAACTCGCAAAGCGCGGATGTGCTCAAAGACCAG
>JBCCYG010000064.1:0-10284 GCA_039190145.1 Pseudomonadota bacterium
CCGATATTTGCCCCGTCACGCCGAGAGACATCCGGCAGAGTGGGCGACAGGCCGCAAGGTGTGGCAGGGGACTGTAACTCCCTCGCGGAGACGCATGCTAGGTTCGATTCCTAGGTCGCCCACCACTCACTTCATTTCTTGCGTGCACCGCGAAGGCTCCACTGGAGCCTTCTGAGCGCACCTATCGACCGCGTGGCAGGGGCCACTGCGTTCCCTCGCGGAGACGCATGGCTCAGGGTTGATTCCTAGGTCGCCCACCACTCACCTTATTTCTTAAGTGCCCCGCGAAGGCTCCACTGGAGCCTTCTGAGCGCACCGATCGACCAAATGTCAGGGGCCACTGCGTTCCCTCGCGGAGACGCATGGCTCAGGTTCGATTCCTGGGTCGCCCACCACTCTTCTCTTTTTCGAGACGCGCTGCCGCGATAACAAGCGGGCAAAAGAGATGAGCAGTCTGGCCATGGCGAAATCCCCAAAGAAAGCGCCCGCGTTCAATATTGTGGTGATCGGCCAAAGGGGCCGTATAGGCTATGAGGCCGCGCTCTTCGCCGCCTCGCTCCGGAAATACTCTGCGGGTTTTAACGGAAAGCTTTATATCGGGGAGCCGCAGCCTGGCCCGCTTTGGCGGGACGACCCGCGCATCGCCTCCCCTGCTCTAAGGACCTTATTTGAACAGCTGCGCGCGGAGATCCTGCCATTTGACAGCGTTCACTTCGGCGCAAGCTATCCGAACGGTAACAAAATCGAGGTGCTCAAAGCGCTCCCAAAAGGCGAACCCTTTGTCTTTTTCGACAGCGACACCCTAGTGACGGGCGAACTCACGGATGTGCCGTTTGATTTCACCAAACCTTCTGCCTCGCTCAATCGCACAGGAACCTGGCCAGAGATCGAGCTCTACGGGCCCGGCTACAATGCAATCTGGGGCGCGCTTTACACCAAGTTCGGGCTCGACTTCGAAAGCTCGCTCGATCTGTCGCATCCGGATGAATACTGGCAGCGATATCTCTACTTTAACGCCGGATTTTTCTACGGCTCCTGCCCCCATAAATTCGGCGCTCTTTTCACCGAATACGCCCTCGGTATCCGGGATGAACAACCCGAGGAACTTGTCTGCCAGTCGCTTGACCCGTGGCTCGATCAGGCCGCCCTGCCCCTCGTAATCCATGCACTCGGTGGCGGGCGAGACGCGCTCGCCCCTGGCTATCTGGACGGGAAAACGACGTGCCATTACCGCTTCCTCCCACTGCTTTACGCGCGTGAAAGCGACGAGACGGTCACGGCGCTGGAAGAGGTGGCAGCGCCGAACAAGGTCAAGAAAGTCCTCAAAGAGCATGAGGCTTTCCTACGCATGATTTACCAAGGGCGCGGAGAGAAAGTGCGCGCGCTTTTTGATCAGCAAGATTTGCCGCGGAAGGAGCGGCAGATCCGGAACATGATCAAGCGCGAAGGATACTGGATGCGCTAATGCGCAAAGATCGCCTCTTGGGTGGCAAAACCCTTTAGCTCAATCGGGTTGCCCGACGGGTCTTCAAAGAACATCGTCCATTGCTCACCCGGCTCGCCCTCAAAGCGGACCTGCGGCTTTAGGATGAAGTCCATATTCGCGGCGCTGAGCCTCTCAGCTACGCCTTTCCAGTCGTCAAGCATCAGCACGACGCCAAAATGCGGCATGGGTACGAGGGCGGCCCCGACCTTACCCGTGCGATTGGTCGAGAGTGGTTCTCCGATGTGAAGCGAAAGCTGGTGTCCAAAGAAGCTCACATCGACCCAGGTTTCTGCGCTGCGCCCTTCCTCCGCACCGAGGAGGTCACAGTAGAAATAACGCGCTTCGTCGAGATCACGTACATTGATGGCGAGGTGAAATGGGGTGAGCATAAAGAGGCCCTTCATTCTTGTTCGCCAAGAGTTAGCAGCTAGGCGGACGGTGCCAAGATAGGCTCGGCTGCCTTTTGCCATGCAAGCTCGTTTCCCTTCCCAACCGCACGCGGCTGGGCTAGGTTTGGAAGACCAGCCAGGGTGGTAGGGCCTTGGCGCGTTGGGCCAAAGCAGGGGCGATGACGCCAGATTTCGCGCTTCACTTTTCTGTAGATGGAATCACGCTGGACCAGCGTGTTGGCGACGGTTGGGTGATGCTAGGCTCCGCTGAGTTCGCCAGCGGGCAGTTCCCGAAAGATGTCAAAGCGTTACGCGCGAAGGGGCAAGCCGCCGCGATAGCAGCGGGGACTCGCTTTGCAACAAAGCTTGTCCTGCCGAATGACCAGGTAAAGCACCTGACGCTGCGCGATGGAAACCCGACACAATCCTCTGTTTCCATGGCGCTCGAAGGGGCCACACCCTACGCTCTGTCCGACCTCTCTTTTGACTGGAAGGCTGTCGACGGGCACACGTCTATTGCCGCCGTCGCACGCGAGACGCTTGAGGAGGCTGAAGCCTTCGCAGCAGAGCACAAGATGAACCCGGCGGCCTTTGTCGCTTTGCCCGAAGAAGGTTGGGACGGGGAAGAGGCTTTCTTCGGCCCGGCCTCTGAAACCGGCGGGCGCATTCCAGCGCGTGACCCAGCACGATACCAGCGAATGAGTGCGGAGGAAGCCGAAGCAACACTCACAAGCCCTGCCGTCCAGGCGGAAGAAACGAAACCAGAGCCCGAACTGGACGGGAAAGATGCGGCTCCTCCAGCAGACTTTCCGACTCCTAGGGCGCCAGAGCTTGGAACGGCCCCAGCACTTGGAGCGGCGACGGCAACTGACACCCTCCCCGAGGCGGCGCCGACGGTAAGCGCTGAACCGATCACAGAAGCTCCAATTGCCCCGCCGGTGACTGGTCAATCCGAGGCGGCAATCCCAGAAGCCGAGGTGCTGGCAGCTTCGCTGAGGCCAGGCATTGCCGCGGGCGACCCGCCTGCGCCTGCGCCACCCATTCGCACGGAAGACGCATCGCTTGGCTTTCAAAGCCTGCGCAACGCGCCGGAGCCGCTTAACACTAATTCTGTGCTTACAGCTGCGGAGGACGAACTCGACGCCGGGGCTGCTGCTCAGCAGCGCAGCCAACCGCGATTCCTCGCGCTGATCCTCACCGTCATTCTCATCCTCGCTCTCCTGGCCGTAGCGGCGCTTGCGGCTGTGAATGAAAACGCCATCGCGCGGCTCTTTGAGACGCCCGAAACGCCATCTTCGCCCGAGGTGGACATCGCGGTTTTGGAGATCGCCGAGCCTCCTACGGAGGCGCCCGACGAGGCACCGGTCAACATTACTCCGGCCGCGTTGAACCCGCCGCAGGAGATTGAGCCCGACACGCTGGCGGAAGAGGGCGAGGAGGCGCTGGACCCCGCCCCCCTAACCGAAGAAGAGATCGAGCGCTTTTACGCCGCGACAGGAATCTGGAAGAAAGCCCCGGACGCACCGCGCGCGCCGGTCGCAACTGAGTTGGAGAGCTTTTATGTGACGTCCATCGACGCGGCTCTCCCGCAGCAGGATCCAGTGTCGCTTTCTGGTGGCTTCGATGTTGACGCTCGTCCTAGATCGGAACCTCTTCCGCCCGGACCAGAGTTAACATTCCGCTTTGATGCTGAGGGGCTTTTGATACCCTCGGAGGATGGCGCGCTTTCGCCGCTGGGTTACACGGTTTTTGCGGGCCGCCCGCCGGTAGAACCCCCGCTCCGCAGCACGGTGAACGAGGCCGAAGCGCCCGATGCAAGCCTTGCAGGCTTTCGGCCCCGCGCGCGGCCCGCAACGCTTGGCGAAAGCACCGAACGGCTGGCTCTGGGGGGTTACACGAGAGAAGAGCTCGCCACGCTTCGCCCCCGCCTGCGGCCCGAGGCAGCGAAAGCACCGGAAGAAGTTGTGGAGCAAGAGGGCCCGCCATCAGAGTTTGCCGTGAGAACGTCCCAGAGGCCGGAGGCGCGCCCGCGCAACTTTGACCGGATCATCGCGAGCGCGCGTGCATCCCAGCCGTCGACCGTGGCCGTGGCCGCACCCGTCGCGCCCCGCACAACGCAGCCGAGTGGCCCGACTCGCGCCACGGTGGCACGGGCGGCCACGACGGATAACGCCATCAACCTCCGCCGCGTGAACCTAATCGGCGTCTATGGCACCCCGTCGAACCGAAGCGCGCTTGTGCGGCTGGCCAATGGACGTTTTGTCAAAGTGCAGGTGGGCGACAGGATGGATGGCGGGAGGGTCGCCGCCATCAGCGAAAGTGCGATCCGCTATGTGAAGGGCGGGCGGAACATCACCCTAGAGATACCTACGGGATAGGCCGCCCTAGGCGACCTCCCCGTATTCCCCATTTGCCGCTTCTTCCGCTTCGATGCTTTCAAAGAGCGCTTTGAAATTGCCTTCGCCAAAGCCATCATCGCCTTTGCGTTCAATGAACTCAAAGAAGATCGGTCCGATCACTGTTTTGGAGAATATCTGGAGTAGGATTTTCGTCTCTCCTCCGTCCACGACGCCCTCGCCGTCGATCAGGATCCCGTGCTTTTTCATGCGCTCGACAGGCTCATCGTGGCCCTGCACCCGCTCATAGGACATGTCATAGTAGGCGGCGGGCGGCCCGGGCATAAAATTCACGCCCATGTCCGAGATCGCGTCGACACTGTCGTAGATATTCCGCGAACCGACGGCTATGTGCTGGATGCCTTCACCGTTGTACTTTTTCAGGTAATTCACGATCTGGCCGGTCTCGCCCCGATCCTCATTAATCGGGATGCGGATACGGCCGCAGGGCGAGGTAAGCGCACGGCTCAGGAGCCCGGAATACTTACCCTCAATGTCGAAGAAGCGGATTTCCTTGAATTTGAATAGGTCGCCGTAGAAGCGGAACCAGACGTCCATATTTCCTTTATAGACGTTGTGGGTCAGGTGATCGAGGTAATAGAAGCCGACGCCCTCGGGGTGTGCGTTGTCTATCCAGTCGAACTCCTCGTTGTAGGGGTTCGTTTCGTAATAGGCGTCGGTGAAGTAGATGAGCGAGCCGCCGATGCCCTTGATTGCGGGCCAGTCAACCGTTTTGCCGGGGCCATCATAGGGCTCCGCACCCTTTGAGATCGCATGCTCATAAGCATGTTGAGCATCTACCACACGCCAGGCCATGGACGGGGCGCAGGGGCCGTGTTCTTCGATAAAGGCCGCGGCATGGGTCCCGGGCTCCGCGTTGAGCACATAGGTGATGTCGCCCTGCTGCCAGAGCTCCACGGCCTTGGATTTGTGCGTAGCAGTATGGGTGTAGCCCATCCGTCGGAACGTATCGCGGAGCTTTTCGGGCTCCGGATGGGCGAACTCGACGAATTCAAAGCCGTCCGTGCCGGCAGGGTTTTCTTTGGTGATCGTGGCCTTGGGGGCGTCGTGCGGGAACGGACCCATAATGTGCTCCTCATGCTGCTTTTGATTAGAAATAGATCGCACCCGATGCAGAGGCTGCGCATAATGAAGCATTTTCCGACTAATTTGCTTCGCGTTCTTGCGCCGAAGCGCTATTTCGCACAGAATTTTCTCATGGAAGCGCTCGACCCTACAGATATTCGGCTTCTGGACGCGCTTCAAAGGGACGCCCAGCTCACAACCCATGAGCTCGGCGACAAGCTGGGCCTCTCGGCGAGCCAGACCGGGCGACGGCGACAAAGGCTCGAGGCAGCGGGCTACATTCGCCATTACACGGCGCGGCTTCAGCCCGCGAAGCTTGGGCTCGATGTCCAGGCTTTCATTCAGGTTCAAATGGCGTCGCAGGTCCCCGAGCAGGCGCGCGATTTTCTGCGGACCGTGCGCGCACGTTCAGAGATTGTGAGCGCCTGGACGCTCACCGGAGAGGCCGATTATCTATTGCGCGTCTTCACCCCGGATCTCGCGCGTCTCAACCTGCTCATTCACGACGTGCTCTTACCGATGAAAGCCGTCGCACGCGTGCAAAGTCAGATCGTTATGGACCAGCCCAAGGCCGATACGGGGTTACCTCTATGAGTGAGTTTCTGATCCAAGCGGCACTTTACCTCGGCGCGGGGCTCATCGCGGTGCCGCTGGCCATGCGGTTCAAGCTCGGCTCTGTGCTAGGCTACCTGCTCGCTGGCCTCTGCATCGGCCCGGCGCTCGGTCTGGTGAGCGAGACAGAAGACATCCAACATTTCGCCGAATTCGGCGTGGTTATGATGCTCTTTATCATCGGTTTAGAACTTGAGCCCCGCGTGCTATGGCAGATGCGCACGCGCCTTTTAGGCCTTGGTGGGCTGCAGGTAACAGTGACGGCCGGTCTCGTCGCCCTTGGGGTCTCGCTTCTCGGCTACGATTGGCGCACGGCGCTTGCGATCGGGCTCATCTTTTCCCTCTCGTCGACAGCCATCGTGCTCCAAACGCTGAACGAAAAGGGCCTTATGGCAACGAGCGGCGGTCGGGCGTCTTTCTCTGTGCTCCTTGCCCAAGACATCGCTGTCATTCCCATGTTAGCGCTCTTGCCGCTCTTGGCCTTAACGCCAGACGTCGTAGGCGCACCGGACGGGTCCATCATGCGGCCAGCCCAGGCGTCAGACCACGCTTCGGGGCACCATGGGGCTTCGCTTGTGGCAGGCCTTCCTGGGTGGGGGGTGACGCTCATCACGTTGAGCGCCATCGGGGCGATCGTGCTTGTAGGGCGATACTTCACACATCCGCTCTATCACCTCATCGCGCGAACACGGCTTAGGGAGCTCAACACGGCGTTTGCCCTTTTCATTGTCGTATCGATCGCGGTGCTGATGAATATGGTCGGGCTGTCCCCTGCCCTTGGCGCGTTCCTTGCAGGCGTGGTGCTCGCGAACTCAGAGTTTCGCCACGAACTTGAAAGCGCCGTAGAGCCCTTCAAAGGCCTCCTTCTTGGGCTCTTTTTCATCACGGTGGGTGCCGGTATCGATCTTGGGCTCCTGGCGTCCGCACCCCTGACGATACTCGGCCTCACCCTGGCAATGATCTTTCTCAAGGGCGCTGTCCTTTTCACGCTCGGCTGGGTGTTCAAGCTGCGTGAACGGGCCCATTGGCTCTTTACCTTGTCCCTCGCTCAAGCGGGCGAATTCGGGTTTGTGCTGATCACATTCGCGCAACAAACCGAGGTGCTTTTGCCTTCCATGGCGCAGCTCCTTCTGCTCATCGTTGCCCTGTCGATGCTGATCACGCCGCTTCTTTTTATTGCCTATGAGCGCCTCACGCATCGTCTTGGCGACATGGAGCACCCCGAGCCTGACGAGATAAGCGCGCAGGATAAGGTGATCATCGCTGGCATCGGCCGTTTCGGGCAAATCGTGAACCGAATGCTGCAGGCGGCAGGGATGACCGCCACCGTGCTCGACAATGACCTCGAAACGATCCGGCTGATGAGGTCTTTTGGCTTCAAAGGCTATTACGGCGACCCGACGAACCCGGGGCTTCTTGAGGCTGCCGGGATCGAGGAGGCCAAGGTGCTCGTTGTGGCCATCGATGATGATGATGCGGCGCTGAAGCTTGTGGCCTATGCGCGACGGCTTAGGCCCGATCTTCACATCATCGCTAGAGCGCGGGATCGGGTCCATACCTACAAGCTTGTACGTGCTGGGGCGTCTCAAACTGTGCGAGAGACCTTTGATTCATCCCTGCGTGCGGGACGCTATGTCTTGCAAGCGATGGATGTGGCAGAATTCGACGCCTACGAGCACGAGAAGGCGTTTTATCGCCATGACCGGCACGTGCTGCACGAGCTCTCGGAACTCTGGGACCCGGACGTGCCGATCTCGCAGAACAAGGCCTACATCGAACGCGCGCGCGAGCTTGAGCGCGAGGTCGAGACCCAGATCGTGGCAGCGGCGGAAAAAGAGGCTAACCCTCGCTAACGCCCGCTTCCGCGAAGGTGGCCATGCCGGAATGGCAGGCGATTGCGCCTTTAAGAATGCCTATCGCGAGCGCCGCCCCCGACCCTTCGCCCAGCCTAAGGCCAAGATTAAGAAGCGGCTCTTTACCTATGTTTTCCAACAGTCTGGCATGGGCGCCCTCAGCACTCTGGTGGCCCGCCACGCAGTGATCGAGCGCGCCCTCGGCAGCCTCGGCGAGCGCAGCGGCCGCCGCTGTGCAAATGAAGCCATCGAGGATCACCGGGATCGAGTGAGCCCGGGCTGCCGCGATGGCACCCGCCATGGCAGCAAGTTCGCGGCCACCAAGCCTTTGAAGCGCTTCGAGAGCCGTGCACGGTGCATGGCGCGCGACGCCCTCGGCCACCACGCGTTCCTTGATTGCCAGGCCCGCATCATCAACGCCCGTCCCGCGACCGACCCACTGGCCGCCATAGAGAGCGGTCGCAATGGCCGCGGCAGCAGTGGTGTTCCCGATCCCCATCTCGCCCGTGACGAGGATCTGGGCATCTGGATCAACGGCCTCCCACCCTGCTCTTAGCGCTGCCACGCATTCTGCTTCGGTCATGGCCGGCGCTTGAGTGAAATCGGCCGTCGGTATGTCGAGGTCAAGCGCGAGTACTCGCATCTCTGCGCCAAAGGCTTTGGCGAGCTGATTGATCGCCGCGCCACCGTGTTCGAAATTGAGCACCATCTGGTGAGTGACCTCAGCGGGGAAAGCTGACACGCCTTGGGCGGCCACCCCGTGATTGCCCGCGAAGATCAGGATCTGAGGCCTTTCCAGGCTTGGTCGACCTGTCCCTTGCCAGCCTGCCACCCAGATCGCGAGGTCCTCGAGCCGACCGAGAGCGCCGGGGGGTTTTGTCAGTTGACCATTTCTCTCAGCAGCGGTCGTTGTTGCCTCGGTATTTGGACCGGGCGCTTGAGCAAGGATTTCTGCGAACTCTGCGAGGGTATTAAACAGTGCCATGGATGCCTTGCGCTTGAAGGGTCGGTCCGGCCTCTTTACCCCTGCGCGAGGCAGGAGCAAGCGAGAGAAAGACATGGGCGAGCGTCAAAGCGTCATAGACCTAAGAGATGTCCTCGCAGCCGTGGGGTTTCTGACGCGGTTACCTGTGCCTGTCGACGGTGAATGGGCAGCCACGCGGGGCGCGCGCTCTGCCTGGGCTTACCCGTTGGCGGGTGTCCTTGTAGGCTTTGCGCTCTTTTTCTTTGTTCTCATATCCTTGACCCTCGGGCTCCCTTCCCCGATTTCCGCAGCTCTCGGACTCGCGGCCGTCATCTTCATGACCGGCGCGCTGCACGAAGATGGCCTTGCGGATACGATGGACGGGCTTTGGGGCGGGTATGAGCGCGAGCGGCGGCTGGAGATCATGAAAGACAGCCGGATCGGGACCTACGGTGTTCTGGCGCTCGTGCTCACGGTGCTCATCACCTGGCTTGCACTGACCGAACTGGTGGGGAGCGGCGCACTTTGGGCGTTGGTTGTCGTGCCAGTGGCCTCTCGCGCGGTGATGCCTGTCATGATGCTTTTGCCCCAAGCGAGACCAGGGGGCGTGAGCGCGACGGTGGGTCAGCCGCCCCGCGTGACAGCGGTCATTGCCACCATAATAGGCGCATTGTCGCTTTATCCGTTGGAATGGGCTGGAGCGGCGGTCGGGCTCGTGATGGCCTCTGCCGCAGCAATCGTCGGTTCCCTAGCGATGCGGAAGATCGGCGGGCAGACGGGAGACATCATCGGCGCCACGCAGCAGCTCACGCAGCTCGCCGGGTGGCTGACGCTCGTGGCGATGTTGTGAGATCACAAAAGAAAAGGCGCCCCGTGCGGAGCGCCTTGTCTGAGTTTCTGTAAGGCTTAGGCCGCGCGGGACATCAGCACCTCGGCGACTTCCTCGCCCGCAACGCTTTCCTCAGCGCCGTTCACGGCGGCGATCTCGCGCGTCAGGCGCTCGAGCGCGGCCTCGTAGAGCTGACGCTCGGAGTAGCTTTGCTCGCGTTGGTCGTCCTGGCGGTGCAGGTCGCGAACCACCTCGGCGATGGCGATCAGATCGCCGGAATTGATCTTTTGCTCGTATTCCTGCGCCCGGCGCGACCACATGGCGCGCTTGACCTTGGCCTTGCCACGCAGCGTCTTCATCGCCTGGCTGACCACGTCAGGGCCCGCGAGCGGGCGCATGCCGACCTCGGTGGCCTTGTTCGTGGGAACGCGGAGCGTCATCTTGTCCTTCTCGAACGAGATGACAAAGAGCTCGAGTTCGAAACCTGCGACTTCCTGCTTCTCAATGTTGACGATCTTGCCCACACCGTGGGCCGGGTACACAACGAAATCATTCGGGCTGAATTCGCTTTTCTTAGCTTTACTCATCTGGGTCCTTCCTCAAGGCGACACGAAGACCTGCTCCAACGATGCGTTGGAAAACGCGGGTGATTTCGGGTCAAAAAAACCA
>JBCCYG010000065.1:0-10150 GCA_039190145.1 Pseudomonadota bacterium
CATTCCGCCGTGAATCTGCACGCCCTGCTCGGCCACATCGATCCCCACCTCAGAGCCAAACGCCTTGGCGATAGGTGTGAGCAGAGCTGCACGGGACTTCCAATGAGCATCCCCGGTTGCGGTCGTCATATCGATCGCCTGAGCGCAGGCGACACCGATGCAGCGGGCCGCAAAGATGTCCGCCTTCATGGAGGTCAGCATCCGGCGCACGTCCGCGTGGTCCACAATGGTGCCTTGGCCACCCTCAATCTTGGTCGCGCCCTGTTTGCGGTCCATCGCAAAGGAGAGCGCGTGCTGGTACGCCGCCTCGGCGATGCCGATGCCCTGCATACCGACGCCCAGGCGCGCATTGTTCATCATCGTGAACATACACGCCATGCCATTATGCTCCTCTCCCACGAGCCAGCCGGTGGCTTCGTCAAACTGCATGACGCAAGTGGGCGAGCCGTGAATACCCAGTTTGTGCTCAAGGCTCACGACGCGCAGGGAGTTCCGGTCGCCCGGCGTGCCGTCATCCTTGGGAATGAATTTCGGCACCATAAAGAGCGTGATGCCCTTGGGCCCCGGCACACCGTCAGGCAGCCGCGCCAGGACGAGGTGACAGGTGTTTTCCATGAAGTCGCTATCACCCCAGGTGATGTAGATCTTTTGGCCGCTGATCTTGTAGGTGCCGTCGCCGTTGGGAACGGCTTTGCTGCGGATCGCGCCCACATCGGTGCCTGCATGGGGCTCCGTGAGGTTCATGGTGCCGGACCACTGACCGCTGTTGAGCTTTTCAAGATAGGTCGACTTGATCTGCTCGCTCGCGTGATGCTCGAGCGCCTCGATCTGACCCTGAGACAGGAGCGGCAGAAGGTGCAGAGAGATGCACGCGCCCGACATCATGTCATTCATCGCACTCGCCGCCGTCATCGGAAGGCCCATGCCGCCGTAATTCGTATCACCCGCGATACCGACCCAACCGCCATCCCGGATCGCCTCATAACCCTCAGCAAAACCCGGCGGAGTGCGCACGACGCCATTCTCAAGCTTGGCAGGGTGCAGGTCGCCAGGACGCTGGAGGGGTGCCATGATCTCTTCGCAAAGCTTCCCGCACTCGGAAAGAACAGCTGAAACGACGTCTTCTTGCGCATCTTCGAACTTTGACGTCTGGCGGATGGGCTCCATCGGTACGATGTCTTTAAAGATAAATTCGTAATCACTGACGGGAGAGCGGTATGGCATCACGTCCTCAAAGCTTGTGCGGCATCATTATGTTACGCGACAGGGTATAGACGAACCAGCAAGAGACAATCAAAACGCGGCGTCATGACCAACAACCCCGAAAAGACGGAGACTCTGAGTGGCGCTGAGGGCGTTTCGCGGGCGGGAGAGTTGATCCGCGCTGGGCGTCTCGTCGCTTTTCCGACCGAGACGGTTTATGGGCTCGGCGGGGATGCCAGCGATGCAAAGGCCGTCGCGGCCATCTACGAGGCTAAGGGGCGGCCGAGCTTCAATCCGCTTATCGTTCATGTCCCCAGTCTTGAAGCAGCCGGTGCGCTTGCGGAGTTTCCACCCTGGGCAGACCGACTCGCCCATGCTTTTTGGCCGGGAGCCCTTACCCTTGTTCTACCGAGCAAAGGCGTGCTGCCAGCGATTGTCAGCGCAGAAAGGCCGACGCTTGCGCTTCGTGTGCCCGCGCACCCGCTAGCCTTGGCCTTGCTCGAAGCCGCAGGCCGCCCGATTGCCGCGCCTTCGGCCAACCCATCCGGCAGGGTTAGCCCAACCACGGCTAAACACGTGCTAGACGGCCTCGATGGCCGGATCGCCGCGGTCCTGGATGGCGGACCCACTGAGGTCGGGCTCGAGAGCACGATCATCGGCGGACCCGAACCGACCTTGCTGCGACCGGGAGGGATTCCACCCGAAGCTCTGGAGGCTGCGCTCGGGCAACGGTTGCTCAAGGCCGCGCCAATGCCGGCCAACGCCCCCACTGCGCCAGGTCAGCTTGCGTCTCATTACGCTCCCAAGGCAGCTGTGCGACTCAACGTGAGCGTCGCTCGAGAGGAAGAGGTGCATCTTGGCTTTGGCCCGGTCGAGGGCGATGTGTCGCTGAGCCCGTCTGGCAACCTCAGAGAAGCGGCCGCAGGTCTATTCGCTGCGCTTATTGAACTCGATCAACGAGGCATGCCCATCGCCGTGGCGCCCATACCTGAGACCGGTCTTGGTATTGCGATCAATGACAGATTGCGCCGGGCAGCCGCACCGCGGGCTTAGGCGGTGCCCCCTTCAGCCGACAAAAGCAGCGGATCGATGCCGAGAGATTTTAGCGCGGCGACCCATTTGTCGTCGTCATTCTCACCAAAAATCAATGCGAGGTCTGACGGACATGTGAGCCAACCGTTGGCCGCTATCTCACCCTCGATCTGCCCCGGCCCCCAGCCGGAATAGCCCAGCGCGAGGATCGACGAGGTCGGGCCGCCGCCCATGGCAATATCCTGCAAGATGTCGAGCGTGGCCGTCATGCCGACGCCCTTTTCCACATCTAGCGTGCTGTCATTACCGTCATAATCGCTGGAATGAAGTACGAAGCCTCGCCCATGCTCCACTGGCCCGCCAAAAACAACGCGAATGTCACGACCCGCATTTCCCTTGGGGATATCGAGCTGGTCCAGTAGATCGCTGAATTTCACATCAACTGCTGGCTTGTTCACGATCAGGCCCATCGCGCCGTCGCCAGAATGCGCGCACATGTAGATCACTGCTCTGTCAAAGCGGGGGTCACTCATCCCCGGCATGGCCACAAGAAGCTGGCCTGTGAGGTCAGTAGCTTCAGTCATACTTTGAACATGCGCCTCGAACGCGCGCCTCACAAGGCTTAAGCGTGTTCCATTTGCGGCAGTCACACTTGGTCCCGGTTTTGTGACTTCCGCTGCGCCGCAGCGCAGCTTATTTGGGCTTGGTGAAAAAAGCCCATTTTCTTGCCTGCGCCCTAAGCGCCACCGCTCTTACGAGCCCGATTCCTGCAATGTCGCAGGGTCTCATTGACGATGATGTGCTTCAAGTTCAGGTTCTTACCGGATGGCGCGAGGCGGGAATGGGCCATATCGCGGCACTCAGGCTAACTCTCGACAGCGGTTGGAAGACCTATTGGCGTGCGCCGGGCGACGCAGGCATCCCACCAAATTTTGACTGGTCAGCCTCCTCAAACGTAGCTTCCGTCACGCCGCACTGGCCCGTGCCGAATATCTTTAATCAGAACGGTATGCGTTCCATCGGTTACGATGGCGAGGTGATCATCCCGCTTCATGTTACGCGTGAAACGGCTGATGCGCCAATTCGCCTGACCGCGGATATCGACATCGGAGTTTGCGAGGAAATCTGCATTCCCGCGCGCATCTCCATCGACGCGCAACTGCCAGAGCAAGGGGCGCCCGATAGTGAGATCGCCTCAGCGCTTAATGACCGCCCGATGACAGAGCAGGAAGCAAGCGTGGGGGAGGTGGTATGCGTGGTCACGCCCCTCGAAGACGGGATCGCGCTCGAAGTGCACGCCGAGATGCCCAGCATCGCCCGGGGAGAAGTTGCCGCCATTGAGACAGCGGACCCAACGGTGTGGGTTGCCGAGCCCGAGATGTCACGCGACGGCAACACGCTCATCGCTAAGACCGAACTCGTCCGCTACGATGCAGAGCCCTTTGCGCTCGACCGCTCTGGCGTTCGCATGACGGTCTTTGGGTCCGGGACAGCGGTGGACATCCAGGGCTGCACCGGCGGCTAGCTGAGCGCCCTTCTGCTGCTGAGTACAAGCCCACTTAGCACCCAGGCTAGCAAACTCACGACAAAGCTTGTCGCCACAAAAAGACCCATGGCCGCGAAAATGCCGTCGCGGCCCAACGTTTCTGCGAGCGCGGGGTGCATGCCCCCGGTTACAACTGTCCAGCCGAGCGTCACCACAAAGGCCGCCGCAACGATGATTGCCGCTATGCTAACAGGGACACTTGCCTGAGGCGCGCGGCCTCCCATGCTTAGCGCCCGACGGAATGCGCTGATCTGAGAAGACACATCGGCCTGCATCGCCATGAGCGCGGGCACGACGAGAAGCACGAGGAACATGCCGGCGCCAAGCCCATAAGCTAGCGTGATCACCGTGGGCTTGAGAAACTCAGCCTGACTTGATCCCTCGTAAAGAAGCGGCGTGAGCCCAAGGACTGTCGTCGCGGTCGTGAGAAGCACCGGCCTTAGCCGGTCGCAAGCCCCGTCAATTATCGCGGGAAAGAGACCCCGTTCTTTTGCATATTCGTCGATCGTCGTTACGAGCACGATTGAGTCATTGATGATGATACCGACCATGCCCAAAAGCCCGATCACCGAGAACATCGAGAATGGCACGCCCCACGCATAATGTCCCCACACAGCGCCGATGAGGCCGAATGGAATGATGAACATCACAACAAGGGGTCGCGTCCAACTTGCAAAAATCCAAGCAAGGGTCAGGAAGATCCCAGCAAGCACCATGATCAAACCGTTGCGCGCATCAGCTAGGAAACTCTGCTCCTGTTCCGCGAGCCCACCAAGTTCGAAGGTAACGTTGTAGCGCTCAGACAACCGGGGAAGGATGTCATTCTCTAGGAGCTGCGTAATCTCTGCCGCGCGCGCAGGATCGTCTTCGGAGATCTCGCCCTGCACGGTTAGCGTCTGGATCCCATTTTCGCGCCGAACGGACGAGAATGAAGTCTGCTGTGTCACGCTCACGAGGTCTGCAAGCGGCACGTATTCGCCCGTTGATGTCCGCAACTGCATGCGCTCGAGGAAATCCGCGGTCAGCTCTCCTTCTGGTAATCGCACATTGATCGAGGCTGATCGAACGCCCTCGGGGAATGTCACGGCTTCAATACCGCTCACGCGGTCTCGTAGAGTTCGGCCCAGCTCATCAATGGAAAAGCCGAGAAAGCTCCCTTGGGCAGTCAGCTCAAGTATCAGCTCATTTTTGTCGTAGGCCAGGTTGTCCTCGACGGCGGATACTTCGGGAAACTGCGCCAACTCTGATTGTAGCGCTAGTGAGGCCGCTTTGAGCGTTTCTGCATCAGCGCCTTGGAAATCCACCTCCAGGCTAGACCCGCCAGGTCCCGAGCCCCAAGAGCGGAACGAGATCGTTTCAACGAGCGGGTGACGCCTGACCTCTTCCTGCAAAGCGCCGACGAAAGCGAAAGAAGAATAGGGCCGGGAATCCGCGTCGATCAGCTCAATGGCGAGAGAGCCTAGCTGGTCTGGGTCCTTTAGCTCAGAGCCGGAAATCGCCCGGCCCGAATTTCCACCGATCTCGGCGATTGCGTAAGAGATCGGGTTCGTGCCGTAGCGTTCCTCGAACTCGGCACCGAGCTCTTCCGCGGCGCGCTGCATCTCGCGCATCATCACAAGGCTGTCTTCCCGCGTGGCGCCGGGTGCCATTGCAAAGTTGCCCGTGATCGAGCCCTGCTCTGGGGCGTTAAAGAAACGCCACTGCACATCTCCTCGCATGAAGAGCGTTATTTGCGATGCGAGCAGAACAAATGCGGCGGCGACAACAGGGTATCGAGCCCAGATGACAAAGTTCATGAGCGGACGGAAAAGCGTCTCCCGCGCCCAGCTAAAACCCTTGTCCACCTGACGAGAAGGCCAATCGTACCAGTGCTCGCGATCAGCGTGTTTGAGGGCGTGCGACATGTGGTTCGGCAAAATGAGAAAACACTCTGCGAGCGACGCAATGAGCACCACGATGACAACATAGGGGATGGCACCGATCAAATCGCCGAAGCGACCGCCAATGACGACGAGGCCAAAGAACGCGATGACCGTTGTGATCGTTGCTGAAAAAACAGGGGTGAACATCCGACGCGCGGCGTTTTCAGCCGCTTGTGCTGGGCTCTCCCCCAGCCTGCGCCGTCTAAAGTCAGCGTGCTCTCCCACCACGATGGCGTCATCCACAACGATGCCGAGTGTGATGATCAAAGCGAAGAGCGAGATCATATTGATCGTGAGCCCGCTCAGATACATCAGCGCAATGGCCGCCGACATGGCCACGGGGATACCAGCCGCCACCCAAAACGCGACCCGGGCATTGAGGAAAAGAAAGAGGAGGCCGACCACAAGCGCGAGGCCCATAAGACCATTTTCTAAAAGTATGTTCAGGCGGCCCGTAATCGCCTCTGCCCGGGTGCGGATCAGCTCGATCTTCACGCCTTCTGGCATCACTGCCTGCTGCTCCGCTGCGACGCGTTCCACAATGCGCTGCATTTCAATGGCGTCGCCGCGTGGTGAGCGATCTACCCGAATGGAAACGGCTGGGTCTTCGCCGACAAAGTAAGCGCGCTCTCGGTCAGCGGTTTCGACGATGACTGTTGCAACATCGCTCACCAGGAGCTTTGAACCATCATCATTTGAGCGCAGCACAATGGCACCTAGTTCGTCCGCAGATCGTTTTGCGACCCCGGTGCGCACCCGCGCACTGGCGGACACGTCCCCCGCAGGGTCTGCTACGGCTTCTTCTGCGATCGCCGCCGCGATGTCGCGCATGGTTAGGTTGTTGCGGATCAAAGAGAGCGACGTCACTTCGATGACGGTGGAAGGTGCCGCGACGCCACGGATCGTCGTGTTGGTGACACCCTCACCATAGAGGCGGATGATGAACTCATCGGCAAATTGGCCAAGCTGATCTGGGCTCACGGGCCCTGTCACCACAACATCGGTCACGCGATCCGCCCATGTGCCGCGTATTACCTCTGGCTCCTCTGCCCCCTCGGGCAAGTCTTCGGCCACCTGATCGACGGCAATCTGTACATCGTCTGCCGCGCGGGCCATATCCCAACCTGGCTCGAACTCCATGGTCACATAGCCCGCGCCTTCGCGCGAGATGCCCGTCGTGCCAGTCACACCCTCTACGCCGAGAAGAGCGGGCTCAACGATCTGGACGATGCCCTCATCTGCATCGTCGGCACCCGCACCATCCCAATAGGTCATGACCGTGATGTCATCGACCACCACATCCGGGAAGAACTGCGCTCGCATCTGTGGAAAGGCCACGATCCCCGCAAAGAGCATAATGACCAAAAGCAAGTTCGCCGCCGTACCGTGGCGCGTGAAGTAGCTCAGAATGCCTACGGTTTTCATCGCGCGTTAACCTCCGATGCGGCCTTCGATCCGGGCGACGACGTCAGCAGGCACCTTTGGCTCGCTCAACTGCGCGATCACCCGCTCCTTCGCCGACGCGGGCATACGTTGGTTCCCTTCGATAAAGGCGATCAGCCGGGCACGGCGGTCTTCGTCTAGCTCGAGCATCTCGGGTCCGGCCGCCATCTGCGCTTCGGCGCCCTCGGGCGCAATCGGGTTCACACGGATCCCAGCACCGAGGAGCGGGGTGCGCTCCGCGACCACTTGCTTACCGGCCAGATCATTGCCTCTGATCAGCACGTCATCGCCCTGGCGACGCACGAGCTGCACCTCCTGTTCTCTCAGGCGATTCTCATCGTCTAGCACCAGCAGCATGCTGGTCGCCGAGAGCGCAGTCGAGGGAAGGCGCGCAACATAATTCACCTCCGGCTCCTCGATGGCCACGCTTACAAAGTCCCCGGGGCGGAAACCTGGCGCACTCTCAAGCTCGACAAATAAAAGGCGCCCCGTGAGGCCTTCGCCCACCGACGCGCTCACACGGCTCAGCTCACCATGCCCGACAATGTCCGCGCCAAAGACGTCGAGCTTCGCGGTCACAGCTGCCGGCCGCAAGAACCCATTTTCATCAATGAGGCGTGCATATTGCTCAGTGGAAACGCGCACGGCCACCTCGAGAGAAGTATCGTCGACAAGGGTGGCGACTACGTCATTCTGGCCCGTGAGCCCACCTTCGACGATCGCAACATTGCTTAACGTGCCGCTGAACGGAGCGAAAAGCGTGGTGTTGTCGAGCGCGCGCTGCGCCTCGGCCACATTAATCTCGGCGCGCCCGACACGCGCGGCAGTGGTGACCAGCCTCTGCTCTGCCTGCTGTAACGCCTGGCGTTCGGAAAGCACGGCCTGGCGCGCTGAATTTGCTGAAAGCTCTGCTGTCTCCAAGGTCGCTGCTGTGCCAACGCCACGATCCACGAGGTCCTGCTGGCGCGTCAATGCCCGCTCTTGCAGCACCACTGTGTTTTGCGCCGCCACGAGCTCATCACGGCTCAGGATGAGTGCCCGATCCGCCTCGGCGACCTCAGCCTCCGCCTCAGCCAATTCCGCCAGCGCCAGCGCCAACGCGCTCTCGGCATCGGCCGGGTCCACGCGCATCAGAACTTCGCTTTCTGTAATTCTACCGCCGTCGACGAAGTTGCTTGAAAGATAGGTCACGACGCCGGGGACCTCGCCGCGGAGCGTGAGCGATCTCCGAGACCGAACTTCTCCAAAGGCGTCTAGCAAAGGTGTGACGCTGCCAGGTTCCACAATGGCCGTGTTGACCGCGAATGCCCGCTCTCGCGCCGGAAAACTCGGACGGTCGTCACCCGCCATCGTTTCAGCCGCCTCACGGATCATCGAGACCCCAAAGGCCACGAAGGCAACAGTTACCGAGAGAAGAAAGAGCCCGGAGAGGCTTCGGCGGAGGAAACGCATGGCTTTATTCCATTGGCTTAAGCGTGGTGCTCAGTAGGTAGGACGCTATTGCTCGTGGGCAAAACGACGCATCATGTTCTCAAGACCCAACGGGCGAGCTGACTATTTCCGTCGCAGATGTTCGTCTAAACGCGGAAAAATCTCGACGAAGTTGCAAGGACGGTGCCGGTAATCGAGCTGATTTGCCAGAATTCCGTCCCAAGCGTCCTTGCAAGCACCAGTAGAACCGGGGAGCGCAAAGAGGTAAGTGCCGCCCGCAACGCCGCCCGTTGCCCTACTCTGCACCGCGGATGTCCCGATCTTTTCCATCGAGATAATCGTGAAGATCGTCCCGAAAGCATCGATCTCCTTCTCATAGACGTCCCGATGCGCTTCCACCGTCACGTCGCGTCCGGTGAGCCCCGTTCCTCCTGTGGAGATAACGACGTCCACTTCCGGGTCATCGATCCACGCCTGAAGCCTTGCGGCGATAGCCTCGCGGTCATCCTTCTCAATCGCCCGCGCTGCGAGCATGTGACCTGCGCTTTGAAGCCGCTCGACCAATGCATCACCCGAGCGATCATCGGCCTCTGTGCGGGTGTCGCTTACTGTTAAGATCGCGATGCGGACGGGCAGAAACGCCCGGCTCTCGTCAATCAAGCTCATGCCAGATGCGCCTGGAGTGCCAGGAGGTCTTCCCAGGCCTGCCGCTTCGCGTGCGGCTGGCGCAGCAAATAGGCCGGGTGCAGCATCGGCAGCACCGGCAGGCCCAGCGCTTCATCCCAGGTCCCGCGCAGTCGCGTGATCCCCTTCTTACCCAAAAGTGCCCCGCAGGAATGATTGCCCATGGCGATGAGCACTTTGGGCTCGGCTAGCGCGATATGGCGGCGCAGAAAGGGCATCATCATCGCAACTTCATCTGGCTTCGGATCTCTGTTTTGCGGCGGACGCCACGGGAGGATGTTCGTGATATAGACATTCTTGTTTCGGCTACGCCCAATGGCCGCGAGCATCTTGTCGAGGAGCTGCCCCGCGCGACCGACAAAGGGCTTGCCTTCCCTGTCTTCATCGCGCCCGGGCGCTTCTCCCACGATCATGATCGGTGCCCCTGGCACGCCATCGGAAAACACAAAGCTCCTGGCCCCGCGTTTAAGCTCGCAATGGTCGTAGCCCGCCTGCGCCGCGGCCAGCGCCTCGAGGCTGGATGCCCCTGCCGCCAGCGCTTCGGCCTCAGCGACGGGGTCCACCTCCATGATTAACGCTGGTGCAGGTTCCGCTGCTTTCTTCTCGGGCGCCGCCGGCATTTCATAGCGGTTCATCGGACTTTCCGCGATGGCCTCGGTCACCCCGCATTCTACCTGCCAGGCGAGTTCTGCCGCCGATTTATGCCACTCAAGCGCGTCCATGCGATGCAAACTAGGCGCAGGGCTCCCAGAGGTAAATGCACCCCTTGCCGCTCGGGCGCACTATCCCTAAACCGGCGCCGACGGGGAGGATTGATGCGCCATCTGCTCGGGATAGAACCGCTCGCGCCGGCTGATATCACGGCCATCCTCGACCTTTCCGACAGCTA
>JBCCYG010000066.1:0-10129 GCA_039190145.1 Pseudomonadota bacterium
ATGCGCGCTTTGCTGCAGCTCGGGGTGGAGACAAATTCGATCATCACGAACGGGGATATCCCTCGGGCAGGCGAAGAGATCACTGAGCGCACAAACATCTTTGCGAGAGAGACCTGCCCGCGCTGTGAAGGGGCCATCGAGAAGTCAAAGCTCAGCGGGCGGACGCTGTACCACTGCCCGACCTGCCAAGCCTAAGGCTTGCTTTGAGGCGGGAACCGCGCCCATGATGGGGCATGTTTGCTCTTACTCCTTTGAAAACCGATACGATTTATTTGCTGACCTCCGCAGAAGCCGACGGTGATGCGTTGACTGATGCAGGTCTGAAAGCAGCAGGCGCCCTCGTTCCACAGCTTGAAGGGCTTGAAATCGACGCGATTTTTACGTCACCCGACGCAGCCGTGCGCGCGACGGTTGCACCATTCGCCAATCATGCTGGGCTGACGGTGACGACGCTGCCCGATTTGCGAGACCATCGGCTGTCGCTCCAGGGCAATGCGCCCGATGACCCGCTTCTTGAGACGCGCTTTACGAACCGCGCGCAGGCGCGACCCGGCGGAGAGGCGTTCTACGCCGCTGCGGCCCGATTGCGCCAGGCAGTGCTCGCCATTTCACGGCGTCCGATCATCGCGCCGCTCATGGCCACGCATGGCGGTCTCTTGGCGGCGCTGCTTTCTGCGCGGGATAAAAATTTTGGTTACGCGGAGTATCTTGCCATGCCCGCGCCCGGGTTGTGGAAGCTCACCCATCGCAACGGAGCGCCAACAAAGATCGAGGCGATCTGAGCTACTTATTTTTGTTACATGCCGCGACGTCGGGGGGTTGCGACTCGCGGCGGGCAGGCCTAACTACGCTCCACGTTGGCGCGGGATGGAGCAGCCCGGTAGCTCGTCAGGCTCATAACCTGAAGGTCGCAGGTTCAAATCCTGCTCCCGCAACCAACGCAGAAAAGCCGCCCTTTTGGGGCGGCTTTTGCGTTTTAAGCCGGGTTTGTTTCTTGGCTTTCCGCCCGGCGCGCCAGGCGGCGGAGCATCTCGATATGAATGATGATCGCCAAAGGTACTTGGAAGAGAGAGATCAGGATCGAGGGAGACTGGCCGATAGCTGATGGGGCAGGGCTCAGGGTCCAGAGGCCAAAGAGCGAGGCGGAGATCACCGTGAAGGCGAGGGCGAAGTCGAATAGGCCGACAAGATTCCATGCTGTGGCCATGCCGCGCGCCGGACGGTGCGTCAGAACGTATGCGACGGGGAGCGCGCTGAGGCCGATGAAAGTATCCAGGGCCGCTGCTGGGAGCGCCACCTCGGCTGGAAAAGAGCCATGAAGATACCCAATCAGGAACGTCGCCCCGGCCAGTCGGTAGACCTGAGTCGCTGCGAGGAGCGGGGTCGGCACGGCGTCGATCATGGCAGCAAAGCGAGGGCGTGCCCAAAGGTAGATCAAGACCGGCGCGGCCATGGCGACGCCATAGGCCATCATTCGGGCGACATCGCCGTCAGACCAGATGCCGATGCCTGGAAAGAAGCCCACGCTGTTGAGAGTGAGAGCGGAAGCGAACCAGATGAGGATGAAACCTGAGATCGCGCGAGACCGAGACCAGAAATATCCGGCAGTAAGTACCGCTATGGCAGTTGCCACAGTGTAGATGATGGGCGGAACGGCTGTGATCATGGCAGCACCTTCTTTCTGAATTGTCGGGCGCGTTCTTTGAGGCCCTCGGCGGTGCCGTGGGGGTCAGACCGATATGCGGCCATCAAGGGAGCGTATTTGGTGGTTTCCGGCTGATGGGTGTTAGACCACGCCATGGTCGCGACCAGCACTGGAATGAAGTCGAGAGCGCGCTCGGTTGGGAAATAGAGTGCGCCGCGCCCGTCCTCGGGGTCCTTGAATTTCTCAATGAGCCCGTGAGTGGCGAGATGTTTAAGCCGCGTGGCAAGTATGTTTGTTGCCACGCTTTCCTCGGATCCCCGGAACTCTGAAAAGCGGCAGCGCTCTTGCAGGAGCATGTCGCGGAGGATGAGGAGCGTCCATTGATCGCCGATGACCTCGACCGCTGCGTTGACGGGACAGGACGAGCGCGTTCCAGAGGAAGGTAATTTAGATTGCATATCGCAACTTATATAGATTGCGATATGAAAGTCAAATCACCTCTGACTTTGGGCATTTACGCGGTCTCGCGCACGATCCGGTAATTGAAGTCAGCCCTGCCCACGACGCCCCACATCCGCAGCCAGAAGGGCATCATGCCTTCGAGCCCGCGGGCGGCGGCGAGGGGGCCGAGGTCGATGGGGTCGGTCCAGCCGAATTCGGCCAGCATCGCGCGGGTCTCGGCTTTGGCCTCTTCGCCATCGCCACAGAGAAACACATCATGCTCGCCGGCGACGCGGCTCGGATCCACCATGATGAGATGGTTCATGGTGTTAAGCGTTTTGACGACAGAGGCGTCAGGCAGTGCAGCTTGCAGAGCCTCGGCAGCGGACGTCGTGTTTGAAAGCTCCGGGATCAGCACGGGTGGCATCCCGTGGGAGAAATCGAGCGGGTTCGTGACATCGATGACGGTCTTTCCCACCACCGCATCCACGCCCACAGCAGCGGCCACGTCAAGGATCGCGCCACCACTTACCGCAAAGATGACGCGGTCAGCCCATGCTGATACGTCGGAAAAAGTTCCACTTCCCGCCGTTTCGCCTGCTTCTTCGGCCCAATCGGCGGCCTTCTCATTGCCTGCGTCTCGCCCTCCCATCCTCACCTCGTGGCCGAGCGATATCAGCTTTGTGGCGAGGCTCACGCCCACCATGCCAGTGCCAAGTACTGCGTATTTCATGATCGTGTCCTTTCTGTGGGGTCATGGGGTCGGTGCGTGAGACTCGGCCCACCTTTGGACAAGGCATCAGAACCAACTTGGGCTGTTGACGCCCCATTCCGCGCAGCAATGCACACCCATCCGCGCCCTGCAATGGCTTCCCCTTGCCGCAGCTTCACGTTAGCGCTGGCGTGGAAAGGGGTCCGTCATGGCATCCATTGTCTCCGTGCAAAACCTATCGAAGGTCTACGACTCAGGCTTTGAGGCACTCAAAAGCGTATCGATCGAGATCGAAGAGGGCGAGGTGCTCGCGCTGCTCGGGCCCAATGGTGCGGGCAAGACGACGCTCATTTCCACGATTTGCGGGATAACCACGCCGACTGGCGGGCAGGTGCTGGTGGGTGGCTATGACACCCAAAAGGACTATCGAAAGACGCGCTCGCTGATCGGGCTGGTCCCGCAGGAGATTAACCTGGAACCTTTTGAGAAGGTCATGAACACGGTGACATTCTCTCGCGGGCTTTTCGGAAAGCCCGCAGACCCTGGGTACCTCAAAAAAATGCTCGAGACGCTCTCACTCGGCGACAAGATAAACGCGAGGATCATGGAGCTTTCTGGCGGGATGAAGCGGCGCGTCTTGATCGGAAAGGCGCTGGCGCATGAGCCACGGGTCCTCTTTCTTGATGAGCCCACGGCGGGCGTCGATGTCGAGCTGCGCAAAAGTATGTGGGAGACGGTTGAGAAGCTTCGCCAAGATGGTGTCACCATCATTCTAACCACTCACTACATTGAGGAGGCGGAAGCCATCGCCGACCGCGTGGCAGTGATTAACAAAGGTGAGATCCTCTTGGTGGAGGAGAAAGAGAAACTCATGGCGCGGATGGGGCAGAAGCAGCTCAAGATTGAGCTCTCCGATGCGCTGAGTGAGGTTCCAGATGCCCTGGCAGATTACGGCCTTGAGCTCGCCGATGGCGGTTGTTCGCTCGTCTATTCTTATGATGTGAGACAGGAGCGTACCGGGATCACCACGTTGCTCAACGAACTTCAGAAGGCGGGCCTGCAAATGAAGGACCTGTCGACTCAGCAATCAAGTCTCGAGGAGATATTTGTGTCGCTCGTGAGAGAGCCCGCTTAGTGGCCAGACGGGGCGTTAAAGGCCTGCTTGGTGCTGTCGGACGACGTCTTGCGCGGCTGGACCCTCAGCCGCTTGCTGAGCACATCCAGACGACAGGTGTCCTGTCCCCGGTTGATGCCACCGATCCCGCACGAGATGCCTTGCCGATGGCGGCCATGACAATGTGTTGGAATGAAGAAGCGTACCTCTCAAAGTGGGTTGCACACTATGGCGCCGCGTTTGGTCGCGAAAACCTCTACATCATTGCTCATGGCGGCGAGCAGATCGTTTATGATCTTGCTGAGGGTTGCAACGTGATCGCAGTGCCGCGCAAGGTCATCGATCCTGCTTTTAACCGCCGCCGCGCGCGCGTCGTCGAGGCATTGGTGAACTTTCTGTTGACCAGTCATCGAGCAATCGTTTTCGGCGATGTCGACGAGTACATTATTGCGGACCCTGAGGCTGGATCACTAGAGGACGTGATAGAGGGTCAGCGCGGCCATGTCCCCTCGCTCAAACCACTTGCGCTAAATCTCCTCGAACATGAAGGAGCGGCGCCGTTGGACTTTTCAAAGCCGATCTTGCCACAACGCCCAACCGCGCATTCACGTTACCAGTTCTGCAAGCCCGTCATCCTATTCCAGCCGACAGTCTTTGTGGCCGGGTTTCATTATTCAACTCACGCGCCCAACTTAGGGGAAGACCTTTACCTGGTGCATCTGCACTTCGCCGACAGCACCGCAGCTGAGACAATCGGCAAGAACTTCGATCATTCAATGGAGCAGAAACAGATACTGAAAGAGTCCACTGACAGGTTCAAAAACTTCTGGACCAAGCGTGTGGAGCAGTTCGTGAGTTACAACCGACGTTGCAATCGCATGCCCCTGTTCCCTCTAGATGACATGGCACCAGAGCTTCGTGCGGCGATGCGCGAAAACGTCGTTGTCGGTAACCCGAAGAAACCCAAGCAAGGTAAGACCATGACCTTTGGGCAAGTAGATGACAAACGTCGTATCGAGATCCCGACACGCTTCTTCGACGTTTTTTGATGGAAAGGCTCGCGACATGAATTTCACAGCTATCCGCGCCATCTACACCTTTGAAATGGCGCGCTTCTTTCGCACGCTGGCGCAGAGCCTGATCTCGCCTGTCCTCTCGACCTCGCTCTACTTCGTGGTCTTTGGCACAGCCATCGGCTCGCGCATCCAAGAGGTTGAGGGCGTGAGCTATGGGGCCTTTATCGTGCCTGGGCTCATCATGCTCTCGGTCATGACCCAGGCGATCTCTAACGCGTCTTTCGGCATCTACTTTCCAAAATTCATCGGCACGATTTACGAGCTCTTATCGGCTCCAGTGAACTTCATTGAGATCGTCATCGGCTATGTCGGCGCGGCAGCCACGAAAGCGCTCTTTATCGGGCTGTTGATCCTCGGCACGTCTTACTTCTTTGTCGACATTTCCATCGCACATCCGGGCGCTATGCTGGCTTTCCTTGTGCTGACCTGTCTGAGCTTTGCGCTCATGGGGTTCATCATCGGCATATGGGCGGGGAACTTTGAACAGCTCCAGCTCATCCCCCTTCTCATCGTGACGCCGCTCGTTTTCCTCGGCGGGTCGTTTTATTCGATCACAATGTTGCCACCGGTCTGGCAGCAGATCAGTTACTTTAATCCGGTCGTTTATCTGATTTCCGGCTTCCGTTGGGCCTTCTTTGACCAAGCAGACGTCCCAGTGGCGATTTCCCTGCTGGCCATTGGCGGCTTTACGGCGATCTGCCTCGGCTTCATTTGGTGGATATTCAAGACCGGCTGGCGCATCCGGGCGTAATTGCAACAACGACCGTGACGCCGCGATGCTCGCCTTGTTGCCAGCGGGGCGTAGGCCTAAATGGCACGGCATGAAACGATTTATCCCCTTCATGAAGAAAGACCCGGAGGTCGCTGTCGTGCGGCTAGACGGGCTGATCGCGGCAGGTCGCGGGCTCAATGACAATGGCATGGGCCCGGTCCTTGAGAAGGCTTTTTCAGGCAAACGGGCCGCCGTTGCCCTGGTGATCAATTCGCCCGGGGGCTCGCCCGTGCAGAGCGCGCTCATCGGGGCGCGCATCCGGCGGCTTGCGGAGGAAAAGGAAGTCCCCGTTTACGCATTTGTGGAGGACGTGGCTGCCTCCGGTGGATACTGGCTTGCGGCCGCCGCCGACGAGATTTTCGTTGATGAGGCCTCCGTGATCGGGTCGATCGGGGTTATCTCGTCCAACTTCGGGCTTCACGAAGCCATCGCCAAGATCGGTGTCGAGCGTCGTGTCTACACGGCCGGGAAGTCAAAGAGCATGATGGACCCGTTTCGCCCAGAAAAGCCCGCGGATGTGAAGCGGCTCAAGGGGCTTCTTGACGACATCCATGGCATTTTCATCAATCACGTTCAGTCCCGGCGCGGGGCAAAGCTCGCTGAGGATGACAGGCTCTTCACTGGAGAGATCTGGGTCGGTCAGAAAGGTGTTGAGGTTGGTCTCGCAGATGCGGTGGGCCATCTAGTGCCCACCATGAAAGACCGCTTTGGCGACAAGGTGCGATTCCGCAAGTTCGGGCAGCGCCGTTCGGTTCTCAACCGCCTGGGCGCCCGCGTATTAGGCGACTTCAACCACGGCATCGAAGAGCGAGCGGCCTACGCTCAGTTTGGCCTCTGAGATGATCGTCAAGATCGTGACCCTCTTCCTGATCGTGATTGCGGTCATGGCGATGTTCGGGCGCCTCAGGTTCCCCGGCCAAAGCCAACTACAGAGGCTCACATCGAAGAAATGCCGCACTTGCGGACGGCCCCAGATCGGTAAAGGCCCCTGCCCCTGCGGTGGGGGTTCATGATCCTCGACTGGGTCTTTGTTGGGTTGGGGCTCGTGATCCTGCTCCTCGCAGGGGATGTGCTCGTTAAAGGCGCTGTGAACCTCGCGCTGCGCCTCGGTATTCCCGCGCTGGTCGTTTCCCTAACCATTGTTGCTTTCGGCACGTCAGCGCCGGAGCTGCTGATCTCCATTGACGCGGTGCTGAGCGACCAACCGGGCCTTGCCATCGGCAACGTCGTTGGCTCCAACACCGCTAATATTCTCATGGTGCTCGGCGTGCCCGCGCTCTTGTTTACGCTCGATCCCGGACAATCAGAGACGCGCAAGAGCTATGTCCATATGATCTTGGGCTCGCTTCTTTTTATCGGGCTCGCTTTCACCGCGCCGCTTGTCTGGTGGCACGGCCTGATCCTGCTAGCGGTGCTTTCCTTTGTGTTGTGTGACCAAGCATGGGTCGCCCATCGCCACCGACGCGCACGAGAGGTGGCAGTTGCCCAACTCACAGCGTCGGATGAGGATGAAGAAGAGGTTGAAGGCGCGGACCCGGATATGCCGGGCTTGCGCATCGCACTTTTCCTTGGGCTTGGGATAGTCGGTTTACCCCTGGGCGCCGATCTTCTTGTTGATGGGGCAAGCAATATTGCCAAACGTTTTGGCATGTCTGACGCCGCCATTGGATTGACGCTCGTTGCGATCGGGACGTCTTTGCCTGAACTGGCGACGACTGTTGTGGCTGCTTATCGCAGACAGGCCGATGTCGCCCTTGGCAACGTGATCGGTTCGAATATGTTCAATCTTCTCGCCATTGTGGGGGTGACGGCGCTCGTGGCCCCCATTGAGGTGGACGAAGATTTTATCGAGCTGGATTTCTGGATCATGATGGCAGCGTCCCTAGTCTTGGCCCCGTTCGTCTTTAGGCGCTGGAACATGACGCGCCTGTGGGGCGCGGTTTTTGTGGCGACATACATCGCCTATCTTCTCGTGGTGATTGACTGATGCGCGCCCTTGTCACCGGTGCTGGCGCGCGTCTGGGGCAGGCTATGGCCCTTTATCTGGCCGAACGGGGTTACGACGTCGCCGTCCACTACGCGAGCTCCGAAGCTGGTGCTGCGGATACTGTGGCTGGCATTGAAGCGGTCGGGCGAAAAGGTGTGGCGCTAAAAGCCGATCTTTTGGCGGAAACCGAGGTGTCGGCATTGCTTCCCCGCGCGGCTGAGGCTCTTGGCGGGCCAATCACCTGTCTGGTAAATAACGCGTCGATCTTTGAGTACGACAATATCTCTAACGCCACGCGTGAGAGTTGGGACCGGCATATCGAGTCCAATCTGCGTGCGCCGTTCGTGTTGACGCAGTCCCTGTCCGCTCAGGCACCTGATGTGGCGAGCGACGGTGAGCCGCTGGCTTCGGCCCTGGTCGTCAACATGATCGACCAACGTGTACGGAAGCTCACCCCGGAGTTCATGAGTTACACGATCGCAAAGATGGGCTTATGGGCATTCACACAGACCGCGGCACAGGCGCTTGCGCCGCGTATCCGGGTCAACGCCATCGGTCCCGGCCCCACCCTCCAAGGGGCCCGTCAAAGCAGTGAGCACTTCGCGAACCAGCGGGCGGCTACTGTCCTCGAACGCGGCGCGCACCCGGCCGACATCACCCATGCGTTGGGCTACTTTATCGACGCACCGGCGGTGACGGGACAACTTCTATGCGTTGATGGGGGGCAGCATCTCGCCTGGCAAACACCCGATGTGTTAGGCCCTGAGTGACACTTGAGTGTCAAGTTGTGCACCGCTCGAAAACGCCGTCACTGAGCTGTTACAAAAAGCTCAAGAATTACAATGTCTTGTCCGTAGGTGGAAAAAATTACTAATTAAAACAACAGGTTAAAAATGCGCTCAAAAATTAGTCAATCTAAACAAGCACCAAATAAACAAAGAAAAATTCGCATTACGACAAGTTTATCCGCCCGCTTATCCACAAGTTTCGTGGATGCAATTCGGGTTGCGCCCCTAGGCCCGCTGTAGCAGCCAGAAAAGAATCTACCCCAAAGGTCCATGTCAGAGCAAAAAGAGCACATTCCCGTTGGACAGGAGGTCATCGCAAACTACGCGCGAGGCCTTGATGGCTCACCCGGTGTCTACCGGATGCTCGATGCTCAATCTCGGGTGCTCTATGTCGGAAAGGCTAAAAGCCTAAAAAATCGCGTGTCGAATTACGCCCGTGGTCAGGCGCATGCCCCCCACATTTATCGGGTGATCGCCGAGACCGCGTCGATGATGTTTCTGACCACGCGGACGGAGACCGAGGCGCTGCTCCTCGAGCAGAATCTGATCAAGCAGCTTAAGCCGAAGTACAACGTGCTGCTGCGCGACGATAAATCATTCCCGTATATCTTCATCAGTTCAGAGCATGATTTCCCGCGGCTAGAAAAGCACCGTGGTGCCAAGACGCGCAAAGGCCGCTACTACGGCCCCTTCGCCTCGGCCGGAGCGGTCAATCGCACGCTTAACACTTTGCAAAAGGTCTTCCTGCTTCGCACCTGCACCGATCGCGAGGTTGAGGCCGGCAACAGGCCCTGTCTCAACTATCATATGAAGCGGTGCGCTGGCCCGTGCGGCGGGAAAATCACCAAGGAAGACTATGCCAAGCTGGTGCAGGAGGCTGATGACTTCCTCCAGGGTAAGACTACCAAGGTGCAGGCCACGCTCGCCCAGCAGATGGAAGATGCCTCTACGAAAATGGAGTTTGAAAGGGCCGCAGCGCTGAGAGACCGTATCCGCGCGCTGACGCAGGTTCAAAGCGCTCAGGGCATCAATCCGCAAGGCGTGAAAGAGGCCGATGTTATCGCGCTCCATGTTGAAAACGGTCAGGCTTGCGTGCAGGTGTTCTTCATCCGCGCCAACCAGAATTGGGGCAACCGGGACTACTACCCCCGAGTGATTGCCTCCAATGCTGAGGCGGAGATCATGCAAGCGTTCCTGGGGCAGTTCTATTCAGACCGTGAACCGCCCCGGCAGGTCATCTTGAGCCATGACGTCGAAGACCGCGCCCTGGTCGAAGAGGCGCTGGGTGAGAAAGCAGAGCGCAAGGTTGAGGTCATCATCCCGCAACGCGGGGAAAAGGCCGAGCTGATCGCGAATGCAGCACGCAATGCCCGGGAAAGCCTGGCGCGGAAGATGTCTGAATCCGCCACGCAGATGAAGCTCCTGCGTGGCATCGCAGAGGCCTTTGACATGCCCGACGCGCCGAAGCGGATTGAGGTTTACGACAACTCGCACATTCAGGGCACCAATGCCGTCGGCGGCATGATCGTCGCGGGGCCCGATGGGTTCCTCAAATCCCAATACCGTAAGTTCAACATCAAGGGCGAAGAGCTCA
>JBCCYG010000067.1:0-10035 GCA_039190145.1 Pseudomonadota bacterium
GAACCTCGAAGATCGCGGCCGTTTCTTCATTGGCGCGCAGGAGCAGGTCTATGAGGGGATGATCCTCGGCGAGCATAACCGCGACAATGACCTCGAAGTGAACCCTTTGAAGGGTAAGAAACTCACCAATATCCGCGCCTCTGGGTCCGATGAAAACGTGCGCCTCACCACCCCCGTGCGGATGAGCCTCGAGGAAGCCATCGCCTATATCGATGACGACGAGCTCGTGGAGGTGACGCCAAACGCGATCCGCCTGCGCAAACGCTACCTCGATCCTCACGAGCGCAAGCGTCAAGCCCGCGCAGCCTCTTAGGGCCAGACCACCATTAGACTGAGCCGCTGCGCGGCGCTCTTTTTGTTGGCGCTCCGCGGAGATTTAGAGCTGCCAGCAAGACGTGCGCGCACCGGCACCGCCGGGAACAGGTGCCTCCGGCGGGAGTATTTTGGGAACAAAGAAGACTAGGCGAGGAGCGCCTTGGCCGCGGCAATGGCGTCTTGGGCCTTGCTGGCGTCCTTCGCCCCGCCTTGGGCCATGGCCGGGCGCCCGCCGCCGCCTTTGCCGCCGAGAGCCTCTACAGCCGCTTTCACGATGTCGACGGCGCTGATACGGTTTGTGAGGTCATCTGTGACCCCTGCCGCAACCGCCGCCTTTCCGTCTGCATCCGCGATGAGGAGCGCTGCAAGGGTGCCGTGCTCGGCTTTCTGAGCGTCAATGAGCGCGGGGAGGTCCTTGCCGGTGACGCCTTCGAGCACCATGGCGAGAAAGGGCACGCCGTCGACATCTTCAGGCGCATTTGCCTTAGCACCGCCGCCCATGGCCACCGCCCGGCGCAGTTCCGCAACCTCTGCCTGGAGCGCTTTTCGCTCTGCCAGGAGCTGGTTCACCCGATCAGGCACCTCCCCAGCTGGCGCATTGAGCGCGACGGCAGTTTCGGCGAGCTTATGATCCTGCCCGCTTAGGTAATCGAATGCCGCGGCGCCGGTGAGCGCCTCAATCCGGCGCACGCCAGCTGAGGACGCGCTGTCACCCAAAGTGACAAACACCCCGATATCGCCCGTCTGCGCGACATGGGTACCGCCGCAAAGCTCGATGGAATAGGTATCCCCGTCTGGGCCACGTCCGGAGCCCGTTTCCCGGCCCATCGACACAACCCGCACTTCGTCGCCGTATTTCTCACCGAAAAGCGCCTGTGCCCCGAGCGCCCGGGCGTCATCGGGGGCCATGATCCGCGTTTCAACAGACGCATTCTGGCGGATGTAGTCATTGACCTCGCGCTCCACCTGCTGAAGCTCCGCCAGGCTAAGCGCGTTTCCATGGCTGAAATCGAAACGCAGGCGATCCGGCGCATTGAGCGAGCCGCGCTGGGCCACGTGATCCCCCAATACATGCCTGAGCGCCTCATGGAGGAGGTGCGTGGCGGAGTGGTTGGCCCGGATCTGGCTGCGTCGCCCGTGATCCACCTGGAGCGTCGCGCCCTGCCCGGTCGAGATCGCGCCCTCGGTCACCTTGCCCACATGGACAAAAACACCTGCGGCCTTTTTGGTGTCGCTCACGGCAACCCTGCCAGTCGGTGTAGCCAATGTGCCGGCATCCCCCACTTGGCCACCGCTTTCGGCGTAAAACGGTGTCTGATTAAGCGCGATCTGAACCTTGTCTCCGGTCTTTGCCTCGGTGGCTTTCTCGGTGCCGATGACAACGGCCTCGATGCGGCCTTCTGCTGCCTCGGTTTCGTAACCCAGGAAATCTGTCGCGCCGCTCTTTTCGGCCACGTCAAACCAAACGGTGGCGTCGGCCGCCTCGCCCGAGCCCGCCCATGCTGCCCGTGCTTTTGCCTTCTGCTCGGCCATGGCCGCATCAAAGCCGTCCGTATCCACCGCGCGACCCTGCTCACGAAGTGCGTCCTGCGTGAGGTCGAGCGGAAAGCCGTAAGTGTCATAGAGCTTAAAGGCCGCCTCACCGGGCAGGTTTCCGCCTTCAGGCAACGCCTCAACTTCATCCGCCAAAAGCTTCAAACCACGATCTAAAGTCTGCCTAAAACGCGTCTCCTCGCTAAGGAGCGTGTCTTCGATAAGTGTCTTTGCCTGTCCGAGCTCCGGATAGGCCGCGCCCATCTGGTTTACGAGAGCGCCAACGAGCTTGTGCATGTGGGGCTCTGCGACGCCAAGCTGGTGCGCATGGCGCATGGCGCGACGCATGATCCGGCGCAGAACATAGCCGCGCCCGTCATTAGAGGGCATCACACCATCCGCGATAAGAAATGACGTCGAACGGAGGTGGTCCGCAATCACCCGATGGTGCGTTTTACCGGGCCCGTCCGGTTCCGTGCTTGAGGCATCGGCGGAGGCCTCGATGAGCGCGCGCATGAGATCCGTGCCGTAATTGTCGTTCGTTCCCTGCAGGAGCGCCGCAACCCGCTCGATACCCATGCCGGTATCAATCGATTTGTTGGGCAGATCGATCCGTGAGCCATCCTCGAACTGCTCGTATTGCATGAAAACGAGGTTCCAGATCTCCACAAAGCGGTCGCCATCTTCCTCTGGGCTTCCCGGCGGTCCGCCCCAATACTGATCTCCATGATCGTAGAAGATCTCCGTGCACGGACCGCAGGGGCCGGTCGGCCCGGCGGACCAAAAATTGTCATCCGTGGCGATCCGCAGGATGCGATCGTCCGAGAGCCCTGCATGCTTCTTCCAAATCTCCACTGCTTCATCGTCGGTATGGTAAACCGTCACCAAAAGCCGATCCTTATCGACGCCGAGCTCCTTGGTAACGAGGTCCCACGCAAAGGGGATCGCATCTTCTTTAAAGTAATCGCCAAAGCTGAAATTGCCGAGCATCTCAAAGAAGGTGTGGTGCCGCGCCGTGTACCCAACATTGTCGAGGTCATTGTGCTTACCGCCCGCGCGCACGCATTTCTGCGCCGTCGTGGCGCGCGTGTAGTCGCGCTTTTCAACGCCGGTGAAGAGGTTCTTGAACTGGACCATGCCGGCCGCAGTGAACATCAGCGTCGGGTCATTACGGGGCACAAGCGGCGAGCTGTCCACGACCGCATGGCCCTGCTTCTCAAAATAGGTGAGGAACGTGGCGCGGATATCGTTGAGGCTAGGCATGGGCAGTACTCGGTGAACTTGGGTCAGCGTGATGTATCGCCGGGGGTGAAAGCTGTCCACAGGCCGCGTGCGCGCGCCCGGATTTGTGACAGCTCGGGACATCGTCTTAACACGCACCAACAAAAAAAGGGGCCGTCGCCGGCCCCTTGGTTCGTTCAATCCTTTAAGTGCTAAGCTTCAAGCACCTCGTCATCATCGCCTTCCTCGGCTCGCGCCTCCGGCGGCATCTCAAAATCGAGCCCGTGTGATGCACGGATCTTGTCTTCGATCTCATAGGCAATTCGGGAGTTTTCGCTTAGGAAAGCCTTTGCATTCTCCCGACCCTGCCCAATGCGTTCATCTGAATAGGAGAACCAAGAGCCCGATTTCTCCACGACGCCGGCCTTTACACCGAGGTCGAGCAGCTCGCCCATCTTCGAGATGCCTTCGCCATACATGATGTCGAATTCCACCTGCTTGAACGGCGGCGCCACCTTGTTTTTCACGATCTTCACGCGGGTTGCGTTGCCAACGACCTCATCGCGGTCCTTGATCGCGCCGATCCGGCGGATGTCGAGACGCACGGACGAATAGAATTTGAGCGCGTTGCCGCCCGTCGTCGTCTCCGGCGAGCCGAACATGACGCCGATCTTCATCCGGATCTGGTTGATAAAGATCACCATGCATTTGGAGCGCGCGATCGCGGCGGTCAGCTTACGCATGGCCTGTGACATAAGACGCGCCTGGAGGCCTGGGGCGCTGTCCCCCATATCACCCTCAAGCTCCTTCTGCGGTGTGAGCGCAGCGACCGAGTCCACCACGACCAAGGACACCGCGCCCGAACGCACCAGTGTCTCGGTAATCTCAAGCGCCTGCTCGCCCGTGTCAGGCTGCGAGATCAAAAGCTCATCGAGATCCACGCCGAGCTTGCGCGCATATTGTGGGTCGAGAGCGTGCTCAGCGTCCACGAACGCACAAACACCGCCCTTCTTTTGCTCTTCAGCGACGCAGTGAAGCGTCAATGTTGTTTTCCCCGAGCTCTCAGGCCCGTAAATCTCAACGATCCGCCCTTTTGGCAGGCCGCCGATGCCGAGCGCGATGTCGAGACCGAGCGACCCCGTCGATGTCGCTTCGATATCTTGCACCGGATTGTCGGCGCCGAGCTTCATGATCGAGCCCTTACCGAACTGCCGCTCGATTTGCGCCAGTGCGCTATCAAGTGCCTTTTGTCTGTCAGCGTTACGTTTCGCGTCCATGCTGAGTAGATCCGCTGTTGCCATGGTTGAACCCTTTCTTTCACACACCCGATGCGGGGCGGCAATGACTGCTTTGTTCACCTCTTGTTCCCATATGTGTGCGGTCAAAAGGAGAACATTTCAATCAATTTTTTCATGCCTCAGCTATGGAGAAGAAAAGTTAAGGAGCCCTTACCACCCGCAATAGAACCGCGCTTGAGCGCAAAACTTCGGGTAAGCTTGTAAAAACAGGACTTTGAACCGCCATGTTGCAGCGCCGCATGATGCCATTGCCACATAATTTGTTTCCGTTGCCGCACAGGCCACGCCTAAGCCAACTCTCATCTGGATTTCCATCCACAGGCTTTGAAAGCGTGCCGTGCGACTCGCATGTCCGCGACATCTGGCAAGAAGCTGTCGAAGTCGGCGCTGCTAGTGCAGGGCCTCCTGAACAACGTGGGTAAGCTCATTGAGAGAGAATGGCTTTGCCAAAAACACCGAGTTGGGAATATTGCCCTGCCGATCCGAAAAGGTCTCTTTGGCATAGCCGGATACGAAAACGACTTTTGTGTTCGGCCGCTCGCGAAGCGCCTCGCGAACCCAGCTGGGCCCATCTTGCCCTGGCATCACGACGTCGGTGACAAAGATATCGACCTCCACACTCCGGTCAGCCAAGGTTGCCAGCGCCGCCTCGGCGGAATCCGCCTCTAAGACCGAAAAACCGCGTAGCCGAAGCGCCCGCGAAGCAAAGGCGCGCACGGGGGCCTCATCTTCCACGAGTAGGACGGTCCCGAGGGGCCCCTCTCTTTCAGACATCAGCTCAATCGAGCCGTTTGTGAGAGAAATCGGTTCCCCATTTGGCGACGCCGGCAAGCTCGCCGCTGCCATCGAGCCTTCTGCCTCCGCAGACGGCTCTTCCATGATCGGGAAATAGAGGGTGAAAGTGGTCCCCACGCCAAGAGCGCTATCCACAAAGATGAAGCCGCCGCTCTGTTTCACAATCCCGTAGGCCGTTGAAAGCCCAAGCCCCGTGCCTTCACCCACGGCCTTAGTAGTGAAAAACGGCTCAAAGATCTGTGTCTGCTTTTCCGCGGGAATGCCCACGCCTTCGTCTTGGACGTTTACCAAAACGTAGTCTCCGGCTGGGACGATAGCTCGGTCCCGCTCCATAGGCTCGGTGAGCGTCTGAGCTTCGGTGAATATGGTGATCTTGCCGCCGTCCGGCATCGCATCACGAGAATTCACCACCAGGTTCATAAGCACTTGCTCTAGCTGGCGCTTGTCTGCGCGAATTGGCGGGAGATCGTGAGGGTGGGATTGTTCCAGCACCACGCGCTCACCCACCAGTCTATTGAGCAGGTGCCCCATTTCAGCCAGCGTTTCGTGCATGTCGATGGCCTCAGGCTGCAGCGTCTGCTTCCGAGAAAACGCCAATAGCTGGGAGACCAAGCTTGCCGCGCGATTTGTGTTCTGATGAATCTGCATCAGATCAGCGTAATCTGTATCCGTGCTATCGTGGCGCAAAAGCAAAAGATCGCAGTGACCGGCAATGGCCGTCAGCAGATTGTTAAAATCATGGGCCACGCCCCCAGCCAGTTGCCCGATTGCCTGCATTTTCTGAGATTGGACAAATTGGTTCTCTAAGACCTTTAGCTCGGTCGCATCGTTTAGCACGGCGATGAGCACGGTCTGACCCTGTTCCTTCACCCGGTTCAGAGTGACCTGAACAAAGATATCTTCTTCGGTGTTAGAAACCTGAAGAAATTCCGGATGCCGGAGCCCCTTGCCCTCTGCTGCGTCCTTGATCCAGTCGCGCACAGACCGTCCAAGACTTTCCATGAGATTAGCGACGTTTGACCCCGCCTTAATCCTACGTCCAACGAGCTCTCGTGCCGGACGATTTGAGGCCAGTATTTCGCCGTCCGCGCCGATCTTAAGAAGCGCGACCGGTAGCTCATCAAAAAAGCTCCACCCGTCACGCGCAACTTCTGTGTCCGGTGCAACGCCAGGAAGGAGAAAGATCTCGCGCCGACCCCCGGTTCCTTCGACCTCCGCTACGAGGCACGAGATAGAGCCCTCAGCGCCAGTGACCTCATTCACTTGGCCAGATCGGATCGGGAGATTGAGAAAGACGCGGTCGAGGGATTTCACACGGCCGCCGACCAGCTTGCGCATGGAGTCATTCATGAAAAGGATGGCACCCGAGCCGCTCACCGTCATCATCGGCAAGCTCAAACCTTGGGCGCCGGAGAATTGTGGAGAGCGTTCGACAATGTCCTCCAAACGCCACAGAAACGCGTCCCTGGAGAGCGCATGAACCGCAAGGCGGACATGCCCCCGGCGGGTCACGATGTCATCGCGTGCAGCACCAAGGGCGAGCGCCTTGTTCTGCAAACGAAAGAGAATGGGTGCTGGATTAGCGAAAAGATCGCCAAAGCATTCGGCCAGCACGCCGTTTTCTGGAATGCGCAAACGGTCATCGGCAGCGCGATTTCGCGTGAGAAGCCCGCCCATTGCGTCAGATAGCAGGCTCGGTGAGGCATCGTTTTCCACAAAGGACGCCACCGTTGCGACCATCTGCTGCTGGCGCCAATTATACCAAAAACCCAGCAATTTGAAAGATATAGCAAGGGTCGCGAGGCTCGTCCCTATAATGAGCGCACCCATCGAAAGGGCCGATCTCTCGATGAACGGGCTGATCAAGGCAATCGTAAAGGCCATGATCAGCACCAAGTTTGATTGCGGTGCCAAACGGCGGACGAGACGATAAAGACCCGTTTTTTTCTTTAATTGCTTCGGCACAATTGGCCCCTGCCCAGATTCGCTCGTCATTAGATGACGCGTAAATTCTTAAAAGCAGATTAAACGACGTGCGTTGATTGGCCAAGATCAACTCTTAGTTGCGCCGCTATGCCTCAAGTAGAGCAAAATAGAATCCATCGCTATCCATAAGAGGCGTCAATTGCTGCTCTCGCAGGAATTGGAGCTCTCGCTCCAAATAAGCGCGCTGCTCATGGTTCTCCTGTCGCAACAGCGAGCATGTCATATAAGCCAGCGTGCCGCCGGGTCTTAGAAACGCAAGCGCCTCGGTGACTATCTGCCTCTGAAGCTGAACGTACTCCGCGAGCTTATCTGTGCTCAGCGTCCATTTGCCTGCCGGCACCCGCCGCCACGCACCTGATCCCGAACAAGGCACATCACAGATGACAAGGTCATAGAGGCCTTTAGGCGAAGCCATATCAACATTAACGCCCGCGCGCGCGGCTCGCCCTGGAAGGTCGCTCATCCGTTCAACATTTGTGTCATGCGCGGTAACCGCCGCCCCGCAAGCGGCAGCTGCCAACGCCTTACCGCCACCGCCCGCGCAATAGTCCAGTACGCGCATGCCAGGCTCGATCTCGAGGGCCTCCATGGCGATCTGCGGACCGAGATCCTGCAGCTCAACCTTGCCCTCTTTGAAAAGGCTGTGCTGCGTTATCCTGCGCTCCTGTGCCTTGATCTTGAGGGCCGTGGTGCACTGCGCGCTGGCTTCTGGTGCAAAACCATCAGCCTCGAGCTCTGAAATAATGGCGTCGCGCGACGCCGTCGCCGCATTGACCCTCAGCCAGACAGGTGCGCGGTGTCTCAGCGCCTCGGCAAGGTCTCCTGCCGCGTCCCCGTACTCCGCGCTCAACTGCTCCCAAATCCACGGCTGCAGATCCGCTTTCTGCGTATCAGAGAGCGAGGACCAATCGCGCGCCTGCTCGCCTTGTTCGAGAGGCGGCGGCGCATAGCGATCCGCCCCAAATACTGTCTCCGCTTCAAGCCCTTCCTGTGCGAGATATCCAAGCACGAGCGACCGGCCCGACATTCCGCCCCCCATGGCCGCGCAAGAGTCGCGCCGACGTTCTAAGGAGAAAACGATGTCACGGATCGCGGCGCGATCCTTTGAACCAGCAAAACGATGACCCCGCGCCCAAGCGAGAAGAGCGGGCTCGGGGGCACGCCCCCCAGCGATCTCGTCGAGGATTTCAATTGCAGCTGCAAAGCGTGCGGCGGGCGTCATTCTACCTTAGCTCTCCGCCGCAACAGACTTACATGATGCGATAATTTGGGCTTTCTCGCGTGATCTGCACATCGTGGACATGGCTTTCCTTGAGCCCGGCTCCGGTGATCTTAACAAACCGGCACGCGCGTCGCATGTCATCGACGGTTGCGCAGCCGGTATAGCCCATGGCCGCGCGCAGCCCGCCCACGAGCTGGTGAATTACTGCACCGGCCGAGCCCTTATACGGCACCTGCCCTTCAATCCCTTCCGGGACGAGCTTGTCGGAGGCCGCGTCCTTCTGAAAGTATCGGTCTGCCGAGCCCCGCGCCATGGCGCCAAGCGATCCCATACCACGATAGCTTTTAAAGCTACGGCCTTGATATAAAATGACTTCCCCGGGGCTTTCATCCGTCCCGGCAATCATCGATCCCACCATGGCGCAGGACGCGCCTGCCGCGATCGCCTTGGCGAAGTCCCCAGAATACTTGATCCCCCCATCGGCGATCACTGGCACGTCACCTGCCGCAGAAGCGCAATCCATGATCGCAGTGAGCTGAGGCACGCCCACACCGGCCACCATACGCGTGGTGCAGATGGACCCTGGCCCGATGCCGACCTTCACCGCATCCGCGCCCGCATCGATCAGCGCGCGCGTTGCTTCTGCCGTGGCCACATTGCCCGCAACAACTTGAACTTCGTTCGATAACCCCTTGGCGCGCTTCACCGCTTCGGCGACGCCTGCCGAGTGACCGTGGGCGGTGTCGATAACGATCATGTCGACGCCCGCATCCACCAATTGGCCCGAGCGTTCATAGCCCGCATCCCCCACCGTCGTCGCCGCCGCCACGCGCAGGCGACCAAGCGTGTCTTTGCACGCCGTGGGGTTCAGCACCGCCTGCTCCGTATCCTTGAGTGTCAAAAGCCCGGTCAGCACGCCTTCAGCATCCGTTACGAGAAGCTTCTCAATCCGCCGCGCCTTCATCAGGCTAATCGCCTCGTCGCGGTCCGCAGGCTCGCGCAGGATCGCCAGGTCGCTCGAGGTCATCATCACCTCCACCGGCGTGTCGTCAGACGCCGCAAAGCGCATGTCGCGGTTGGTGACGATCCCCACCACGCGGCGCTTGTCGTCCACAACCGGGAAACCGGTAAATCCGTAGCGTTCTGTCAATGCTCGCGCATCGGCCAGCGTCTGGCCTTTGGTCAGCGTCACCGGGCTGTAGACAATCCCGCTCTCAAAGCGCTTCACGCGCCGCACTTCGCGGGCCTGTTCCTCGATCCCGAGGTTGCGATGAATGACGCCCATCCCGCCCGCCTGGGCCATGGCAATGGCCATCCGTCCTTCGGTGACCGTGTCCATGGCAGAGCTCAAAAGCGGGATGTTCAGCGCGATCTGACGCGTGACCCGCGTGCGCGTATCCGCCGTCGTCGGCAGCACCTCGGACGCCCCCGGCACCAACAGCACGTCATCGAATGTGAGAGCCTCGCGAATCTCCATGGGTACCTCCGTCAGGGAGCCTCGGTTGGCAGCCTCCTATCTCACAACATCCCGGCGAGGGAAAGGGGGCGCCCGCAAGATATGGTGAGTTTTCGCGCGGGCAGCGGTCCCGCCTCCGGCGGGAGTATTTCTAGAACAAAGAAGCACGGGATTGCGCTCAAAAGCCAGCCGATGTGACGGGATCGAAC
>JBCCYG010000068.1:0-10023 GCA_039190145.1 Pseudomonadota bacterium
ACGGGCGATTTCGGGCACCTTGGCACACGCTGCGAGATCAAAAACATGAACTCCATGCGCTTCATCCAGCAGGCCATCGAATACGAAGCGCGCCGCCAAATCGCGATTGTCGAGGATGGCGGCTCAGTCGACCAAGAGACCCGCCTTTTCGACGTGACCAAGGGCGAAACACGCTCCATGCGCTCCAAGGAGGAAGCCCATGATTACCGCTACTTCCCCTGCCCCGATCTCCTGCCGCTAGAGATCGAGCAAGGCTGGGTAGACGATATAGCAAAGGGCCTCCCTGAGCTCCCGGACGCAAAAAAATCCCGTTTCATCGGCGATTTCGGCCTCTCCGACTACGACGCCTCTGTTCTCACCGCAGAAACCGACGCTGCGGACTACTTTGAGGAAGTGGCCTCGGTTGACGGCAAGCTGGCGGCAAACTGGGTCATCAACGATCTCTTTGGCCGCCTGAAAAAGGACGACAAAGAGCTGAGCGAAAGCTCCGTCTCCCCTGCGCAGCTGTTAGGCATTATCGCGCTGATCAAAAAGGGCGACATCTCGGGCAAGATCGCCAAGGAGCTGTTCGAGATCGTCTATACCGAAGGCGGTGACCCGGCCGAGATTGTAGAAGCGCGGGGCATGAAGCAGGTGACCGACACCGGCGCGATCGAAGCGGCTGTAGACGAAATCATCGCCGCCAACCCCGCCCAGGTTGAGAAAGCTAAGGACAACCCCAAGCTCGCCGGTTGGTTTGTTGGCCAAGTAATGAAAGCGACCGGCGGAAAGGCAAACCCGGCGGCGGTCAACGGCATCATCAAGGAAAAGCTCGGTCTATAAAGCGCCAACCAAGACGCGTTAACCGAGCTTGCTACCTCGTGCGAAGAGGACGGCTCCTGCGACCCCAAAAGTGGCGGATGGCTTTCGTCCTCACCGCCGCGCGCCGTTCTTTTGCGGAGCAAAGGATCGTGAGGCTTAAACTCACCTAAGCCGAAGACGGACAGCGCTCAAAAGCGCCTGCGCGCTGAAACTGATCCAATCCTAAGGTGATAGCCCTGCAGGCCAAAGCTAAGCGTTGCCCGCTGCCACGTCTCAGCGTCGTTGTGTTATTATTGCGAATGATTTTCATTTGCACTATTTTCAGAGCCAAGCCAGCCTATCGCCAGCTCCTTCCCAAAGGAGACGCAAAATGATCGGTAAACTCATTCCCTATCTCATCATGGCTGCAACGCTCTGGGCGGCCCTCTGGCGCCAGGCACCCTATGAAGCGTTCCTTCTTCTGGCGCTCATGACGGCTTGGTACACAACGCGCATTGCGCTCACATCCTACGACCCAACCAAAGTCACTCAGGAACGCGACGCCAAACGCGAGCGCCCTTTGGCCTCCGCAGTGGGCTTCGCCATGGTCATCGGCCCGGTGCTGACCCTAGCGACCCCCCTATTTGACTTCGCGGCATACAGCGTTCTGCCGGGGCAAATCGTAGCTGGGACAGTGATGGGCCTCGCAGGGCTCTACATCTTCTACAGATCACATGCAGATCTGGGAGAGATGTGGTCCGCTCATCTAGAATTGCGCGAACAGCACCGCCTGATAACTCAAGGCATCTACGCGCGTATGCGGCACCCCATGTACACCGCGATCTTCCTGATTTGCGCCTCACAGGCGCTCATTTTGGCGAACTGGCTTACGGGCCCGCTCGCCTTCATTGTCTTCTGGCTTCTCTATGTGACCCGGATCCGCTCGGAAGAGCAAATGATGGCCGACACATTCGGATCTGCCTGGGAGTCCTACGCCGCGGAAACCCCGCGCCTCCTGCCCAAAATCTCAAGGTGATTGTAAAAAGCCGATGCACAGAACCACCCCCATTAACCAGGTTTCTGTGCGTAAATGGCGTATGGCCCAAAGTTGGCCGGTTTCTGTACCGGTTCTGGCTTTGACCTGAGTTACAGCTTTTAGCGGCAAACGGGTATTATGAAGAGAGCGCTCGGCGCGGTGACGGCTCATTAACCGCACCTGGCGGTGAGCATGACTACTTCACATCAATGGCCAGTGCGTGGATGCGTTCCATAATGTCTTTCCCAATGGCAGCATAAATAGCTCGGTGCTGAGCAACGCGCGTTTTTCCTTGGAGAAGAGGCGTTGAAATCGTCAGGCGGAAGTGGCTTTCACCGCCTTCCTGATACCCAGCATGGCCGCGATGCGCTTCACTTTCGTCCACAACTTCAAGGACTTCGGGAGCGAGCTCTGCTCTTAGACGTTCAGCTATTTTATCAGCCATACCCATCTTTTTTTGCTCCTACCCTTCCAACTCGACGACCAAGGCTTAAACTCACCGTTCCGAGTCGGAAAGGAGTGCTCATGTCCAAGGACGATCCCTTTGGTTTCGACATGTCAGTGTCTTCTGCAAAGAAGAAGAATTCGCGCGGCCGGCGCGGCATGTCGGGCGCGTTCGAGACGTCAACCCGCGTCTGCGACAAGCCAGGCTGCGGGCAGCCAGGAAAGTACCGAGCACCTAAGTCTCCGGATTTGCTGGATGATTTCTATTGGTTCTGTAAGGACTGCGTGCGCGAATACAACTTAAAGTGGAACTTCTTCGACGGCTCCACCGAAGCCGAATATATGGATCAGGTCGACAAGGATCGGGTCTGGGAGCGAGAAACAAAACCGTTTAAGCAGTCCGCAGAAGAAAGAGCATGGGCGCGCCTCGGAATTGATGATGCCCATCAGGTCTTGGGGTCCAACGCGACGCGCAACCCTGGAAAGTCGGTCACTGGAACGCGCCGCCTACCTGCAACAGAGCGCAGGGCGATAGACATTCTTGAAGCGAAGGACACTTGGTCAAAGGCCGAAATTCGAAAGGCATACAAAGCCTTAATCAAGGTTCTTCACCCGGACATGAACGGCGGGGACCGCAGCCAGGAAGAACAGCTCTCAGAAGTTGTTTGGGCGTGGGATCAGATCAAGGACAGCCGAAACTTTAAGTAGTATCGATACGTGGAAGCCACCGATAGATTGTGTCCTGTTCTGCGCGGTACTCGACCATCGCTGAGTGCAGCCCCTTTAGCGAGATCACCCAAGGCAGCAGAAACCAGGGCTTCGCAATGCTCGCCGTGAGGACGAGAAGTGGGCCAAACATCGTCCCGAAAACCGGCAAGATAAGAGTCCCAGCGAAAACACCCAAAAGCATGGTAGCCATAAGGCCGCCGACCAACGCGTAAATGATGCCGCATACGCCCGCGTGGCCGAACCAATCGCGGACCAAGATCGGGGCAGTGACCCCACCGATCGCCGCGCAGAGGGTGCATAGCCAAGCACCGGCAGTTGCACTCACTAAGTCAGCCATACCATGAAGTTCTCTGAGCGCTTCGCACCCTAGTAGACCCCCACAGGCCGCAAGTCCGGCACTGGCTACAAAAATCGAAAGCTCAGCAGGGCTGGGCTTTGCATAGTTACGAAACACAGCAGACTCCAACAGGTACGCTGCGCAGCTATCGCCAAGTTTCGGCGAAATTTAGGCAACGCCCGAACTTTCTATCGACTTTATAGAAAAGTGCCTAAGCAGCCTTGAATACAAGGCTCACGCCGTTGAGGCAGTGGCGTTTTCCAGTGGGTTTTGGGCCGTCGTTGAAGATGTGGCCGAAATGGCTACCGCAGCGACGACAATGGCACTCAGTCCTCACACGAATGAGCTTTCGATCTTCCTTGGTACGAATGGCATCCGGCATGGCTTGCCAGAAGCTCGGCCAGCCCGTGCCGCTGTCGTATTTGTGGTCCGAGGAATAGACCGCCAGGTCGCACCCCCGGCAGTGGTACATTCCCGCGGCATAATTCTTGTCGAGCGGGCTAGAAAACGGGCGCTCAGTGCCCTCCTTGCGCATCACTTTAAACTGGATCGGGGTGAGCATGGCGCGCCATTCAGCCTCGGTGCGGGTGACCTCAAAAGTTCCAGATGCGCTCCTGACAGGAAACGCGGCGATGGTGGCAGCGCCCGCGGCACCAGCCATGAGAGCGCGGCGCGTAAATGCTGTGGTCATGGGTCTTCCTTTCGTTGTCCGCATTGGCGGCTTGTCGCCTACATACGCGCTTTCAGGGCGCAAACGCGCTTTGTTATGTGCGCATGACAAACAGTTGATAGTGCCGTGCGGTCACCGTTACCGAAGCTGACGAGCTGGTATTTGCACTCAAACGGAGCTTTGGGTGAACTTTGGCACCCGCAGCAGCTCGGAAATGCCGTTCAAACGGCCTTTTGTGAGACTGGCTTACTGCCGCCGGGCCCACGCCAACGGCGCTTATGAGGGGGCAGGTCTTTTTCTGTCTTTGGGAGCACCGTATCGGGTATGCGCCGCATAAGTTCCCGCGCTTCTTTGGGGAGGTCTTGGTCTCGAAGTTTCACAAAACCGGAGACGAGAGTTTTCCTTTCGAAGGGATCATCTCGATGGAAATAAAACTCTCCTGTGCCATCGAAGTATTTGATGAGCCTGTGTTCTTCTGTGCGGACGCTCATTGATATTCGAGGACGATGAGGCGCTTTCTTATTGGGCACTCGAAACGAAGAGACCGCATAGCCGCGACCAGCCATGCCTCGCATGATTGGCCAAAGGCTTTGGCCGTCGAGTTCGTGCGGCGCCTCTCCGCCAATCACATCGAGCAAGGTTGGATAGATATCGAGGAGTGACACAGGCTCCTGCGTTTTGCCCGGCATTATGCCAGGCCCCGCCACCATCAGCGGTACACGAAGCGACCTTTCCCAAAGTGAGAATTTACGGAACGCCAGCTTCTCCCCAAATTGCCAACCGTGATCCGACCAGAGGACAACGAGAGTTGAGGCAGAAAGTCCCGTCTCATCTAGATGATCGAGGAGACGCCCAACAAGGTGATCAGCATACGCGATGCTAGCGAGATAGGCGCGAACGAAATCTGTGTACTCTCCGGTCTCTTGTAACACGCGCCCTGTCCACCGGCGGCTCATACTGCCGGCATGCCGCGGCAACGGAAGAAGCTCGCTGTCATCCTCTGCATCGAAAGCCCGATTACCAAAAGCTCGCGGAAGGCGCGGCGGATCGGGGATCAACTCAAAGAAGCGCTTGGGGACAATGAACGGAAGGTGCGGGCGGTAAATCCCATGTGCCCAGAACTGCTTCGTCGCTCCTGCTTTCATTTCGGCGATCATTGCGTCGCAAAATGCATCATCGCTGATGCGTCCGGCCTCGGTCGGCCCAAAATCGTCGGATGACCTAAAGCGGCCCTCTTTCGCCGCGCGCGAGACGGGAGGAAATTCCTCATTGGCGCGCGGATGCATGACGTCCCAGTCTTCAGGGTCCTGGCCAGACTTTCCTTCGTGATAGACCTTTCCAGCCATAACCGTCCGCCATCCAGCCTCCCGCGCGCGACCGGCGATAGAAAGACGCTTTCCCTCTGGGTAAGCCATGTTCCAGCTCTGCTCATTGCCGTAGATGCCATTGCGCCAGGGACCCTGGCCAAAGAGCGTCGCTGTTCTTGATGGGGAGCAAGCGGGAGACGCCGCGTAGGCGGCTTCGAAACTGAATGCGCGTTTGGCCAGACGCGCCATGTTAGGGGTGTACGCGTCCGGGTGCCCACCCAGGGGTGATATCCAGTCGTTGAGGTCCTCGACGGACAAAAGAAGGATGTTCTCGATCTTGCTCAAAAGAGATGCCTCTGCTGGGCGCGCCGCTCTTGCGGGCTATAAGAAGCCCATTGACGTGTTGGCACAAGCATCACGTCAGGCAATGCTGAGAACGGCCCTACCCCCCTTGCTCCCATGGCAGGAATGAGGCACGACAAACGGCGCGATGGAGCGCATATTTAGCGCACGGAAATGAAGGAAGTCCCATGGCCGACGGCTCTCTCGAACTCGACATGTCCCCAACGCGCGAAATCAACGTGCGCGAGGTGTTTGGCATCGACAGCGATATGGCTGTGCGCGGCTTTGAAGAGCCTTCAGACCGGGTGCCCGAGCTCGATTCGACCTACAAGTTCGACCCTGACACGACGCTCGCCATCCTAGCAGGCTTCAATAACAATCGGCGGGTGATGATCCAGGGCTATCACGGCACGGGTAAATCCACCCATATCGAACAAGTTGCCGCGCGTCTTAATTGGCCAGCAGTTCGGGTAAACCTCGATAGCCACATCTCGCGGATCGATCTGATCGGCAAAGATGCGATCAAGCTAAAAGAAGGCAAGCAGGTGACGGACTTCCAGGAGGGCATCCTCCCCTGGGCGCTGCGCAATCCCTGCGCAATAGTGTTTGACGAATACGACGCGGGCCGCGCCGACGTCATGTTCGTGATCCAACGAGTGCTTGAGACCGATGGTAAGCTCACGTTGCTGGATCAGAACAAAGTCATCACGCCTCACCCTTACTTCCGCATCTTCGCGACGGCGAACACAGTGGGCCTCGGCGACACGACCGGCCTTTACCACGGGACCCAGCAGATCAACCAAGGCCAAATGGACCGATGGTCGCTTGTTGCGACGCTGAATTACCTGAGTGTCGGGGCGGAGGCAGCGATCGTTCTCGCGAAGAACCCGCATTACAATTCCGAGAAGGGCCGCAAGACAGTTGAACGGATGGTGACCGTCGCCGACATGACGCGCACCGCGTTTATGGCGGGCGATCTCTCCACCGTGATGTCACCACGGACGGTGATTGCATGGGCGCAGAATGCCGAGATATTCCGCAACGTGGGCTACGCGTTCCGTCTATCGTTCTTGAACAAGTGCGACGAGCTTGAGCGTGCCACTGTGGCGGAGTTCTACCAAAAGTGCTTTGACGAGGAGCTGCCGGAAAGCGCGGCTAACGTCACAGTGTGACGCCTGCACCTGCCGGACATAGCCTCACCCTATGACGAAGTCAGACAACCCAGCCGACCCGTTCAAGAAGGCCGTAGCCGAAGCGGCCAAAGTAATGGCGGACGACCGTGAGCTGACTGTTTCTTACTCAGTCGACCCGCCGGGCGCGACGTCAGAAACGCTGCGTCTCCCACAGGTGTCACGGCGAATGACGCGGGATGAGGTCCTTCTGGCGAGGGGCACCGCGGATGCGCTCGCGCTCCGGCACAAATATCACGATGCAGGCACGTTCAACCGCTACATCCCCAATGGGAACATGGCTCGCGACCTCTATGAGGCGATGGAGACCGCACGGTGTGAAGCGGTAGGCGCCGAAGCGATGCCGGGTACGGCCTCTAACATCGACCACAAAATCGCCAATGAGGCCCAGCGCAAGGGCTATGGCGACATCAAGGAAGCAGCTGAAGCGCCGCTCGCTGTCGCTGCGGGCTACCTCATCCGCCACCTTGCCACGGGCCGTGATCTGCCATCGGACGCTTCCAACGTCATGGAGCTTTGGCGCGGCTACATTGAAGGCCAAGCTGGCGGCACGCTCGAAAACCTAAGTGACATGCTGAGCGATCAAGCGGCCTTTGCGAAGTTTGCGCGGCAGATCATTTCTGATCTGGGGTATGGGGACCAGCTCGGGGAAGACCCCGACAACCTCGACGACATGGACGAGGATGAGGCTGAAGGCGAACCAGAGGATCAGGATCAGCCGGACTCAACAGGAGAGGACGAAAGCGACGAAGACGAGGATATCGACGCGGCTCCCGAGCAAAGCCAAGAGCAACAGCAGGATGCGGCGCAAGCTTCCGTCACGCTCGATGATATGGCCGAGGCCGATATGGCCGAAGAAGCAGAGATGCCGGAAGGCGACGCGCCACTTGAGCCCCCTTCCCCGCCGCCGCATTCCGAAGCCGACCCAGACTATGTCGTTTATGACATCGAGAACGACGAGGAAGTGCGGGCGGAAGACCTGGCAGAACCCGCGGAGCTTGAACGCTTACGCGCGTATCTCGACCAGCAACTTGATCCGTTGAAGGGCGCAGTTTCACGGCTGGCAAACAAACTTCAGCGGCGTCTTCAGGCGCAGCAAAACCGATCCTGGGAGTTTGACCGAGAGGAAGGCATGCTCGACGCCGGGCGCCTTGCGCGCGTTGTGGCCAATCCCACAACACCACTCTCCTTCAAAGTAGAAAAAGACACCGAGTTCCGCGATACCTGCGTCACGCTCCTCCTCGACAATTCAGGCTCCATGCGGGGGCGACCGATTTCTATCGCGGCGATCTGCGCGGATGTGCTTGCAAGGACGCTGGAACGCTGCTCGGTTAAGGTCGAGATCCTTGGGTTCACCACCCGCGCATGGAAGGGCGGGATGTGCCGCGAGGCCTGGCTCGCCGAGGGCCGCCCACAGCAACCCGGTCGTCTCAATGACCTGCGCCACATCATCTACAAAAGCGCCGACGCCCCTTGGCGGCGCGCGCGACCCAATCTGGGATTGATGATGAAAGAGGGCCTCCTCAAGGAGAACATCGACGGCGAAGCCCTTGAATGGGCTCACAAAAGGCTCGCCCCTAGACCGGAGGCGCGCAAGATCCTCATGGTGATTTCAGACGGCGCGCCAGTGGATGATTCTACTCTGTCGGTAAACCCAGCAAACTACCTCGAGAAACACCTGCGCGATGTGATCGCGATGGTCGAGAAGAAGAAGCAGGTGGAACTGATCGCCATCGGGATCGGCCACGATGTTACACGCTACTACGACCGCGCGGTCACGATCACCGATGTCGAACAGCTCGCGGGCGCGATGACTGAACAGCTCGCCTCGCTCTTTGACAAAGATCCACGGGCGCGCGCCCGCATGATCGGGATCAAGCGCGCCAGCTAGTGTGCGGTACCGCTCCGCGGGGAGTACTTTGGGAACAATGAAGAGGCGGGATGTTTCAGACTTTTGAAAGCACAACCACGCCCGAACAGGGCCCACCGCGCCTTGCAGCCCTTCGAGCACGGATGGCCGAAGAAGGGGTGAACGGGTTTATCGTGCCTCGCGCGGATGCATGGCAAGGGGAGTACGTGGCGCCCTGCGACGAAAGGCTTGCGTGGCTTACCGGCTTTACGGGCTCAGCTGGGTTTTGCGTCGTGCTTCCTGACATTACGGGCGTGTTCGTTGATGGGCGCTACCGCGTCCAGGTCAAAGAGCAGGTCGCATCAGAATTCACTCCCGTGGATTGGCCCGAAACCTCACTTGCTGACTGGATCCTAGAGCATGCAGCCGAGGGTGCGCGCATCGCTTACGACCCTTGGCTTCATACACCAAAGCAGATTGAGACGCTGACAGCGGAGATGGCTGGTCGAGAGGTCCTACCAACGCCAAATCTCGTTGATGCGATTTGGGAAGACCGCCCTCCCCGCCCTTCAGGCAAGGCCTTTGATCACGCCCTCGAACTTGCGGGCGAAAGCTCCGCTGACAAACGCGCACGGCTTGCTCAAGAGCTGCGAAAGAGCGGGCAAACGGCGGCCATACTTACTTTACCTGACTCGATCTGCTGGCTGCTTAACATTCGAGGTTCCGACATCCCGCGCGTCCCGATTTTGCAGAGCTTTGCGATTTTGATGGATGACGGTGCCGTGACGCTCTTTGCGGAAACGGAAAAGCTGGTGCATGCCGACGTTGACGCGGCGATTGAGCCTCCCGAGGCTTTTTTGGCGGCGGTTAAAGCGCTCAAGGGCAAGGTTCGGCTGGACCCGGAGACCTGTCCGCAGGCCGTTGCCGACGCTCTAAACGCGGAGGCAAACCATGCGCCGGACCCCTGTCTGCTACCAAAAGCGAAAAAGAACGAGACGGAGCTCGCAGGCGCCCGCGCAGCGCATGGGCGTGACGCCGTGGCTATGGTCGAGTTTCTGGCTTGGCTGGATGCGACCGACCCAGCGACGCTCACTGAAATCGATGTGGCCAAGGCCCTTGAGGGCTTTCGCCGGGCCACAAATGCGCTCCAAGACATCAGCTTTGAGACGATTTCCGGCGCAGGGTCGCACGGGGCCGTCGTGCACTACCGCGTAACCGAGGAAACGAACCGAGCGCTCAAAGAAGGCGAGCTTTTCCTGGTAGACAGTGGCGGCCAATATGTGGATGGCACCACTGACATCACCCGAACAATTGCCATCGGCGAGCCGCCTTTAGACGC
>JBCCYG010000069.1:0-9718 GCA_039190145.1 Pseudomonadota bacterium
CTCAAAGAGGTGCGGGTCGTGTCGGATGATCCAAGCGCCATAGTCGGGGCCGTCAACGCGCTCCGCAAGTCCTACGACCACGTCTTTACCTCGGGCGGCATTGGCCCGACCCATGATGACATCACCGCCGATTGCGTCGCGCAGGCATTTGGGGACCACATCGATGTTCGCGCTGATGCGGACAAATTGTTAGGCGACTATTACGCCGCAAATGGCCGGGACTATAATGCAGCCCGCAAGCGGATGGCGCGCATCCCCGACAGCGCGAGCCTTATCGAAAACCCTGTTTCAATTGCGCCCGGCTTTACCATCGGCAACGTCCACGTGATGGCGGGCGTGCCCTCAGTCTTCCAAGCCATGGTCGCCACGGTCTTGGCAACTCTTGGCGGCGGCTCTCCCCTCCTGTCAGAGTCCGTCCGGATCGACCGCGGCGAGGGCGACATCGCCGGGCCCCTCGGTGAATTGGCGGAGAGCTTCCCCGACATCTCCATCGGCTCGTATCCGTTCCAGGAAAACGGGCGATTTGGGGCGAACGTGGTCCTGAGGTCCCCAGATCCTGCACGCCTGGCCGAGGCAAAAGGCGCGCTCGAAGCTTGTTTCGAGCTATGAACCCCTCGATTCCAGACATAGCCGCCACCGTTTGGGCGACCTGGCCTGGCGAGGCGGTGACCGACAGTCCTGCGTTTCAACTCCGGCGATCCTCTGATGACAGCCGCCGCTCGCGCGCAGCTACCGCAAAACGCCCAGCCTCTGACGCTGAAGTCACAGAGGCGGCGAACATGATGCAAAGCTGGGGCCAGCCGGCGATGTTTTGGGTGCCATCCGATCAAATCGAGCTAGACACACAGCTCGCGAGCCTGGGCTATAAAGATCATGATCATGCGGTCTACTACGCGTCACCTGCGACCACGCTAGCCGCGCGCAAACCACCTCGCGTGAGTACCTTCGAGATTTGGGAGCCGCTCGCCATCATGGCAGACATATGGGTCGCCACCGGCACCTCAGCTGGACGGCAGGAGGTCATGGCACGCGCCACCTGCCCCAAAACCGCGATCTTTGGGCGTGTCGACGCGCAGCCCGCAGGTGTGGCCTATGTTGGAGCTTTGGGTAACCTGGCAATGGTTCATGCCGTCGGGACACTTCCGGAACACCGCCGCAAAGGCCTAGGCGCGCATATGATGGCCCAAGCAGCGATATGGGCGGAACGGCAGGGCTGCGCGTGGGTCACGCTCGCTGTCAGTGCCACCAACGCGCCCGCCCGCGCGCTCTATGCTTCCCTCGGGATGCAGCCTGTGGGAAGCTATCACTATCGCAGCCTGGAGCTTACCGCGAAGACCCATGACTGAGAGAGTGACCGCCCTCGACCTTACACCTGTCGATCCGCTGCCATCGGAGACCCAGAAGTACTTCGATATCTGCCAAGAAAAGCTCGGCCTCGTTCCTAATGTGCTCAAGGCTTATGCCTTTGACATTGAAAAACTGAACGCTTTCACAACGCTTTACAACGATCTGATGCTTGCTGACTCGGGCCTCACCAAGCTTGAGCGAGAGATGATTGCTGTCGTCGTCAGCTCGCTCAATCGCTGCGTCTACTGCCTTACCGCCCACGGTCAGGCGGTGCGTGGGCTTTCCGGCGATCCCGTGCTCGGCGAGCACCTGATCATGAATTACCGGGTGGCAAACATCACCCCCAAGCAGCGGGCCATGCTCGATTTTGCCGTGAAGATGACGGAAGCTTCCCAAACGATTGAAGAACAGGATCGCGCGGCCCTCCGCACGGCTGGTTGGAGTGATCGTGATATCTGGGACATCGCCAATGTGACGGGCTTCTTTAATATGACCAACCGAGTAGCGTCGGCCACCGACATGCAACCGAACCCGGAATATCACGCCCGAAACAGATGATCCTCCGCGCGCTGGCCCTCGTCTCTATTGGCTCTTCGGTCCAAGCTCTGACCCTGGACCTGCCCGCGGGTGCAGAGCTGACACGCGAGGTCTTTGTTGAAAGCGGCGCCAGGACTGTACCTGTCGGCGTGACCCTAGACGGCACAACGCCAACGGTACTCGCCAAAGGCGCAATTAGCATCCAATCCTTCAGAATTGCAGGTCAAACCAGCACAACCGATCTTTTGGCCCCGATAGCTACCTCCATCGAAGCGGCTGGCTTCAGCTCGCGGCTCAGGTGCGAAACTCAAGGGTGTGGCGGCTTCGACTTCCGCTTCTCGCTCGAGCTCATTCCGCCGCCGCACATGTTTGTTGATCTTGCTGATTTCCTGTTTCTTTCAGCCCAAAGCGCGGATGGCGACAGCTATGTCAGCGTCGTCGTGAGCCGCTCAGCGACCGATGGGTATGTCCACGTGAGCCGCATCGCAGGAGGTGAAAGCCCTGAGCTTGAAACCATCGCCGCTCCGGACCCCGCCGTTCAAGACACACCGCAAGACACGGATGTAATCGCCCAACTAGAAAACGCCGGCCACATCGTTCTCGAAGATCTTATTTTCGACACCGGCTCCTATAACCTCCCCGAAGAGACCTATGAAACTCTGACGAAGCTATCGGCATATCTTGGGGCCAATCCAAATCGGCAGATCGCCCTTGTGGGACACACGGATGCTTCGGGCCCTCTTGAGATCAATATCGCGATCTCGCGGCGTCGGGCCGAAGCAGCGCGCGAGGTGCTCGTTTCCAGATATGGGGTCTCACAAAGTCAGGTTGAGGCAGAGGGAATGGGATATCTTGCTCCGCGAGCATCAAACCTCACCGAAGAAGGAAGGAACCTAAATCGCCGGGTAGAAGCGATCTTACTTCCCGCAAATCCATGAGCAACGAAGCGGGCCGAAGCGCTCGCTCCGACCCGCCCGCGACCCAGCCTCTGGACCACAACTACACACAATAGATACTCATCTACCAACCACTCAGAGGCCGAATTCCGTCATCGCTACCAGGCGTCGGGACCCTTGTCCGCGAATGCATGTACCAGGAAGTCGATGAATGCCCGCACCTTGGGCTGCGTGAAGCGGCCTGGCGGGTAAACTGCATAAATGCCCTGCTTTTCATCGGGCAGTTCGGGGATCGCATCTTCGATCAGCCCCTGTTCCATCGCTTCGGCGAACAGGAAGGAGGGCAGGTAAGCGATACCAAGCCCACTGATTGCAGCATTGAGGAGCGATTGTCCGTCATTCACAGTCAGCCAGCCCGCCGTTCTGACCTGACGCTTCTCGCCCGAAGGCGCGGTCAGCTTCCAGACAGACCCATTCGACTGATTTGAATAGTGTAAAAGCTTATGCTCGTTGAGATCATCGATCTTTTCTGGGCGCCCGTACTTTTCAAAGTAAGCTGGCGCTGCGATCATTCTCTTGGTCGTCTCGGTAAGCTTGCGTGCGCGAAGCGTCGAATCCTCAAGCTCTCCGATCCGTACGGCCATGTCGAAGCCTTCGGAAATCAGCTCCACGTAGCGATTGTTGAGCACCATGTTCACAGTGATGTCTGGGAACTCTTGGAGGAACTCCCCGAGCACGGGGCTCAAATGGTTCACACCAAAATCTGTCGCTACGCTTATCCGCAGGAGGCCAGATGGAGCAGACTGCATCGAGGTCACCAGCGCATCCGCTTCTCCTGCGTCGTTTAGAACGCGCCGTGCACGGTCGTAATAGGCAAGACCAATCTCTGTAGGGGATACACGGCGTGTTGTGCGGTTTAAAAGGCGAGCGCCTAGGCGGGCTTCTAGCGAGGATACGTGCTTTGAAACGGCGGATTTAGAAATCCCCATCTTCCTTGCAGCGTCAGTGAAGCCACCTTGATCCACAACTGTGGCGAAAGCTTCCATTTCCGTCAGGCGATCCATCCATCAACCCTTTAAACAACTCATCCTTGAGCGGCGGTTGTGCGGGGGATTCACGGCCCATTGAGGGTAGCAATTCGACAATGTGAGGGAAATCTGTGAACCGTCGGTGAAAGCGCGACAATCCGCTTAAGCCTTTTCGGTCGTTTAGAATCCGCGGCTAGAACCAAGAAAACCAGCGGAAATCCGCGGATCAGTCAGGTATAAGGCGCGCGCCTAAGCCCCGGTTTCGACACAATGGCGGCGAAATGCGCGCTTGAGCATGTCGAGTTCTGCTCGCAGGAGATCAACTTCGGCTCGAAGGTCCTCCGAGAGAGGTGAGCCAGCGCTAATCGCAAAAGAGCCCAGCTTCTCACCGCTACTCTCGTCCGAAATGAGGAATGTTTGTACGCCATCTGAGAGGGCGGATACCGGTATCGGCACTTTCACTCGCCACAGACCGCTCTCCACAGCCTCAATGGTCACGTCGCTAAGCGGCTCGTCCAGATGCGTCACTGCAACAGAGGGTTTTACCTTCGCAGCTAAGACGCCCTCCCAGATGCCTTCGCGCAACCTGACTTTCGACAGCGCCTTACCGTTCACCATCCTGTTGACCTCATAGCTCTGCTCGCGGCGCACGCGAAAAGGTGACGTCACGAATAATGACCTGATTCATTTCTGGACCTTCAAAGATAAGGTCTACCCACATCCTCTCAGCCCTTTTTTCATTGAGCTTTGTATATGCGAGGTCGAACTCGACCCACACGTCATCTTCAAAAAGCGGCAGCTCACGGACGATCTGCTCCATGTTAGGCCCATGACGTAGGTTCAGTCTTGCAAAGATTTCGAGGGGCTTTTCTGTCTCTATAATCGTATTCATCCGAATAAGATGGCGCTTCTTGAGCCCGTGCACTGCCGCCTCAGGCAAATCGATTGCTATCGACAGAAAAGATCCGTCGAAGCGAAAGACATCCATGCGAAGGCCAAACGGTGCAAGATCAGCCTCCCTTGTGTTGCGCAGTTGGCGAAGGGTGAGTTCGCTGATCTGGCAGTCGTGAAAGATCTTAGCCTCGTCACCAAGCGCGGTCTGACTCTCAACCGCCACGAGACCAGCTTCAGGTAACGGGCCACGCCACAGCGCAGGGCGCCAACCCCAATCAGCCGCCTTCGGTTTTACAAAGGCGTTGGAGCCTATTGCAGGGAGCGCGAGCCTGCTTTCTGCTTCGAACAGTAAGCTGTTGAGATGATGGCGCAGCTGACTTGCCCGGGAAGCTTGCCGACGGAGAGTCGACAGCGGTAGCTCGGCGGAGAGTTTCGCTGCCCTGCTCCAATGCCTCAGCGCACGCCGGTGAAGAAGTCTGCTGATCACTGCTTGATGCCCCAGCCCCGCGTCGAGGCGTGTCCGTCTCTCAAGTTACCATCGCCGAAGGTGCCCTGCCATCTTTGGGGTATTTTCGGCGCTTTCGGTAAGCGATTCAACCGTTGCTTCGGATCATGGCAAAGTTTCCTTCGGAGACACGGTGTCTATGTTTACGTCAAGCATCGCTTGCGCAGTGTCCCGTGCGAGCCGTTTGCCTGCCAACCCTGGCACGGGCCCGTCGGACTTTCCAAACACAGAAATAACGATCCCTCGTCCGGCCACATCGAGTGCCGCCTTCCAATGCCGAGGGCTTACACCTTCGGGCCCGCCTGAGCTTTGGTCAACGATATTGGCGTAAACAGCCAAGTCACTTCTAGAGAGGTCTAAGAGTTCAACGTCTTCGGGTTTTCCGGATCGCGCCAATAAGGCCGGATTCTCCTCAAGGGCGTTGCCGAGCGAGCCAAGATCGCCATGCTCGCCCGGAAGAACCGTAACCAAGACGATGGCCCCATGGGTTGGCCTGAAGAGAGACAAGCCTCCCAGGTCACTGCAATTGGCCATTATCACCGTGGCCGACCCCCCGCTTTCACGCGTACGGGACGTATCCACACATTTGCCCAACGGCGAACGTACACGCATGCCGTCTTGTAGTGTGATTTCTCGCGTTACGAGTATGCCCTCGCTCTCGAGGTCAAACGGGGCAAAAGAAAATGCAGGTGCGCCCTCACAGCCTGCAAGTACGGCGCCCCCAAGACAGAGCGCGACGCAGCGCCTAAAGATCCATGTAAGAGTGCTTTTCTTCCCCTCCGCCCGGATGGGTAACAGCCCCCCGGTACGTCTCACCCACCAACTGCGCATACTTCCACAAAGCCCCCGATGCGTAGATCGTTGGCCGAGCCCCCTTCCACGCCTGTCTGCGGTCTTCGAAATCATCTTCCGAAAGGTCGACCGATATCTCACCCTTAATCGCGTCCAGCGTGATGATGTCGCCGTCTTTAATCAAGCCAATTGGCCCGCCATGGGCAGCTTCTGGTCCAACGTGACCGACACAGAAACCGCGCGTCGCTCCAGAAAAGCGACCATCTGTGATCAAAGCAACTTTCTTCCCCATGCCCTGGCCACTGAGCGCCGCGGTCGTGGCCAGCATCTCCCGCATTCCCGGGCCACCGGAAGGGCCCTCATTGCGGATGACGATGACATCGCCAACTTCGTACTCTCGCTTCTTCACGGCTTCAAAGGCGTCTTCTTCGCATTCAAAAATGCGCGCCGGGCCAACAAAGCGTTGATGCTGGGTCGCCATACCCGCGACCTTTACGATGGCGCCTTCTGGCGCGAGGTTGCCATTGAGGCCCACCACGCCGCCGGTTTTTGTTAGCGGGTTGTCGATCGGGTAAATGACACGGCCGTCAGCTTCGCGTTCCACAATGTCGAGCTCTTCGCCCATGGTACGGCCCGTTGCGGTGATGCACTCCTCGTGGATCAGCCCCTGCTTCCGGAGCTCTTTCATCACCACGGGCACGCCACCAACTTCGTACATGTCTTTAGCCACGTACTGACCACCTGGCTTTAGGTCGACGAAGTACGGCGTATCGCGGAAGATGTCGCAGACATCGTCCAGGAAAAACTCAATGCCCGCCTCGTGCGCAATGGCAGGAAGGTGCAGGCCTGCATTCGTAGAACCACCCGTGCAGGCGACAACGCGGGCCGCATTTTCTAGAGACTTCCGAGTGACCACATCCCGAGCACGGATGTTCATCTCCAAAAGCTTCATCACCGCCTCACCAGAAGCTGAGCCATAGGCATCGCGGCTCTCATACGCGGCGGGTGCGCCTGCCGAGTTTGGGAGAGCAAGGCCGATTGCCTCAGAGACGCAGGCCATGGTGTTAGCCGTAAACTGGCCACCGCAGGCACCCATGGTCGGGCAAGCGACACGCTCTAAGACGGCCAGCTCAGCGTCCGAGTAGTTGCCAGCCTGATGTTGGCCCACCGCTTCAAAGACGTCTTGGACGGTTACATCCTTGCCATTAAGCGAACCCGGAAGGATTGAGCCTCCATAGATGAAGACGGACGGCACGTTGAGGCGCACCATGGCCATCATCATGCCAGGCAGAGACTTGTCGCAGCCCGCGAGCCCCACAATTGCGTCGTAGCAGTGCCCGCGCATTGTGAGCTCGACCGTGTCTGCAATAGCTTCACGTGAGGCTAGGGAAGAGCGCATCCCCTCATGCCCCATGGCGATACCGTCGGTTACGGTGATTGTCGTAAATTCCCTAGGAGTTCCCGCCGCAGCTCGAACGCCGAGCTTAACAGCCTGCGCTTGGCGGTTTAACGCGATGTTGCATGGCGCGGCCTCATTCCAGCAGGTGGCAACACCGATCAGAGGCTGCATAATCTCCTTTTCGCTAAGCCCCATCGCATAGAGGTACGAACGGTGCGGTGCCCGTGCAGGGCCCACCGTCACGTGCCGCGAAGGTAGGTTAGACTTATCGGTCGTCTTCTTAAGCATCTGGGAGCCTCGTAGGAGCCTGGCGCATAGCTGGGGACTTAGGCCGTTGCGAATAAAGCCCCAACAGGCCAAGGGCAAGCGTGGGTTAACGGTAAATACAGCCCATTGCACCCAGCCACCGGGATTCGTAGGTCTCACCCATGAGCAATCCCGCCTTTGAGAGCTTCGTCGCACCAGCCCGGAATAAATCTGAGCTTTGGCGCACTGCGCTTGGGCTTTTGGTTGGCCTAGTTCTCTATGCCGTGGGCGCATGGGCCGTGATCGTGGGTGGTGGGCTCATCCTAGCGGACGTCCTAAGCCCCAATGACATCGCTCGGGGCGCAACGCCGCTGGGCGTCTTCCTGCTGCTATTCCACTTCATCGCAATGGCCGCCGCCGTCGCTTTGATCACACGCGTTATCCATAAACGCCCTGTGAAGACTCTTTTCGGCGACATGTCTCGTCTGATGCCTGACTTCCTTTCAATGGCGGGTCTCTGTTTGGCGATTGCGGTGCTAGCTTCGGTGATCATCGTCATCTTTGTCGACGTCGACTGGAAGATCAGCCTGAGCACCTGGCTCCTCTTTCTACCACTCGCACTACCTCTCATCCTGCTCCAGACCGGGGCGGAGGAGATGGTCTTTCGCGGCTACCTTCAGCAACAACTCGGCGCGCGCTTTGGGACAGGAGCCTATGCGGCCTGGATGATTGTCCCCGCGGTGCTATTCGCGCTCGGCCACTCAGACCCAACGAGCCAGGGTGCCAATGTGTGGGCCGTGTTGGCCATCACCTTTCTCTTCTCCCTGATCACGGCAGACATCACCGCACGCTCCGGCTCGCTAGGCGCGGCCTGGGGTCTGCACTTCGTCAACAACCTTCAAGCGCTGCTCCTCTTTTCGCTAATGGGGCCTCTTAACGGGCTCAGCCTAGGCTCCATAGGGATCAGCCCGTCTAGCCCATCGGCGCTCCCCCTTTTCGCGGGGGACGCGCTTGCGCTTTGCCTCATCTATCTCCTCTGGCGGCGGCGGCATGGCTGACCCCTATGCCCCAAATCGCCACCTAACGGGGTACCTCCGGGCCCCAGGCCCTGCTCAGACGTTTGTGATCACAGCACTTGGTGTTTACCTGGCATGGTTCGTGCTGCGGCAGACGATTTTCGTTCTCTTTGGGGAAGAGACGGCATGGGGTGCGAACAATTTCGGTTTCGCCATCAACTTACTTTTCTTTGCTGTCCTAATCGCGCTCATGGCGCGCGCCGTCAGAGCCGTTCATGGCCTAAACTGGCGCTACTTCCTCGGGGATAGCGCCAGATTGGTCGCCGATTTCACGAGCGTCTTCGCCGCCTGCGCCCTGGTCTACGCTGTCGTCATAATCATCGGCTGGGACCCAAGCAGCGCCACTATGCAGCCCTTCGGCGCGTGGCTGGCATTCCTGCCGATCGCGCTTATCTGCATCCTCATTCAAACGGGCGCGGAGGAGCTCTTCTTTCGCGGCTACCTCCACCATTTCTGTACAATCTATCTAAAAAGGCCGATCCTCTGGTTGCTCGTTCCCTCCGCGCTTTTCGGGGCAACCCACATCTTCAATGACCTCACGAGCCCGTCCTCCGCGCTCGCTTACGTAATTTGGACAACGGCCTTTGGTGTGGCCTGCGTTGACCTTACTGCCAGGTCAGGGTCTCTGGGAGCGGCTTGGGGTCTTCATATGGCCGTCAACACGGCTGCCTTGACTATCGCAGGTACTCAAGGCGCGCCGGTCTCCGGCGCGGCGCTTTACCTATTCCCAGAGCGCAGTGACGAGTTTGAGCCTGTGGCATCCATGGTCTTCCTCGCGCTCATTTTTGAGCTTCTGTTCCTGTTCGTTCTTTGGCTCGCCGCACGCAATGCTATCAGGCGCTGATTGCGTTTCGCGCCCGGCGGGCATATCTCGACGCCGTCAGGACAAAAGCAGGCCACCGGCACCAAGATGAACTGGATTTCCAACTACGTTCGCCCGACGATCAACTCGCTCTTTTCGCGGCGCGAAGTTCCAGAAAACCTTTGGACCAAATGCC
>JBCCYG010000070.1:0-9635 GCA_039190145.1 Pseudomonadota bacterium
CAGCGGATCGAGCGAGCGCAGATTGCCTCGCTCGTTTTGCTTGCCGAAGACATGATCGCGCCGAACCTCGAAGATGAGCTCTTGGAGAATGCGGGCGTCTATAACGTGGTGCTGCGCCGGGATGAGGCGCGGCAGCTTGTGCTCGCCTCGCCCGTGATCCAGCCGATCCACGCGACTTATGACATCCGAGACCCGGGGCCCTGGGAGCTCATCCGGGACGCATTTATCTGCCTGTTTGATACCGAGGACAGGGTGATCCGCGTGATCGGGAACCCGACGCGCGAGGCGGGGCTCCTCATCGAGATCACGATGGGGACGGTCGAGCTTCGAACCGCGATGATCGATTACGGGCTCCGTATTTTGGCGCTGTCGGCGGCGATCTCGATCTTCACTGCCGTTCTCCTTTTCTTTGCGGTGCAGCGGCTTCTGGTGAAGCCGATCCAGGGCGTCGTATCGGCCATGCGGCGCTATGCGGCGGCGCCGGAGGACGGGCGCAACATCATCGAGCCAAAGGCAGGCGTGATTGAGCTCAGGCAGGCCGAACTGGCCCTGCAATCGCTGCAAACGGATCTCACCGGATCGCTTAAGCAAAAGGATCGCCTGGCGCAGCTGGGTGCTGCGGTGGCGAAGGTGAACCACGATCTGCGCAATATCCTCACATCGGCGCAGCTCTTTACCGATCGCATTGAGACGTCCGAGGACCCGCTGGTGAAGCGGCTTGCGCCGAAGCTCGTGAACTCGATCAGCCGGGCGGTGAGCCTGTGCGAGGCGACGCTGACATTCGGCAAGGCTGACGAAGCGCCGCCAAAGCTCTCGCGGGTAGCCTTGGCGCCGCTGGTCAGTGATCTCGTTGAAAGCGAAAAGCTTGCAGCGCAGTGCGAACTTGAATTCACCACCTCGATCCCTGCGGGCATGAATGTGCGCGCCGATGGCGAGCAGCTTTATCGCATTTTGGGCAATCTCAGCCGGAACGCACGGCAGGCCCTTGAGGCAGCCAAGCGGCCCGGCAAGCTTCATATTGCGGCCGAAGAAGACGAAGAGAACTGGTGGATCCGGATCTCAGACAATGGCCCTGGGCTTCCGCCGAAGGCGCAGGAAAACCTCTTTACTCCGTTCCAGGGCGGGGCGCGGAAAGGGGGCTCTGGACTTGGGCTCGCCATTGCAGCGGAACTCGTGCGGGGCCATGGTGGGATGCTCACGCTTGATGCCACAGGCCTCGAGGGGACCACTTTTTCTGTCTGTTTGCCTAAGGCGGAATTGGCAACCGAACCCCTCGCAGATCCCAAGTTGGGGGTTGCAAAAGCGGAGGCCTAAGCGTATTTCGCGCGCTCACGGACTGATAGCTCAGCTGGATAGAGTACTTGACTACGAATCAAGGGGTCGGGGGTTCGAATCCTCCTCAGTCCGCCAAAATTCTGAACGATTTCATTTGGTTGTTGTAAGCTCGCGTTGGGGTTTTATGACGCGAGGACCCGCGACCGCCATGCGCGATAAGTGACAATGATTAAGGCGCTTCGGCGTGAATGGAGGCAGTGTGCGGCCTCTTTTCATTGACCGTTGGGTATGGGGCGTCCAGTGTAACGACGGGTTTTGTGTGGGGAAGTTGCGGATACAAGAAGGGGTTTTCACCTTTAATTATGACGGATGAGCGTATCGTCCGTGGCGTTGTAAAGTGGTTCGATCTTGCAAAGGGATTTGGTTTCGTCATCGCCGAGGACGTCTCACAAGACATTTTACTGCACGTTAACGTCGTGCGGCGCTTTGGGCGCGCTTCTGTGGTCGCTGGTGACCAAGTCGAGCTGACCTACGACGAAACGCCCAAAGGTTTGCAGGCGCTTGAACTCCTTGCCGTCGATACAGCTGAGGATGGGCAAGGTCCTGCTGCGCTTGTGGCGGATGTTAACGAGGACCTTTTTCCCGCTAGGCTGAAGTGGTTCGACAAGGGCAAAGGCTATGGCTTTGTGAACGTCTTTGGCGATGACGAGGATGTCTTTGTCCATGTCGACGTGCTGCGGTCGGCGGGGCTCCTCGAGGCCCAGGTGGGCGAAGCGATGTGCGTTGTGCTCACACGGGGCGCGAAAGGTGCGTCTGCCGTCACGATCTATCCGTGGGACAGCGCGCTTGCCTGGAAGACGGCCCGCGGCGACTAGGCTCAGATGTCGACAGTCACGCCCGGGAGTTTGAGCGCTTTCATCAGTTCGCGAAGCTCCTGACGCGCCGCGACGTTGGAGATGTTGAGCCGTTTGACGCCCACCTCGCGCAAGTCGAGCAGGGTAAGGCCACGGGGGAAAAGCTCCCGAAAGATCACCCGCTCGGAAAAGCCCGGCACATGGCGAAAGCCAATGCGTCGCGCGAGTTTGTCGAGGGCTGTACCCATCTTTTCCTTGTTGAGCATCTGCTGGGCACCAAGGCGGTTGCGCACGACGATCCAGTCGATGGGGTCGAGGCCCGCCTGGGCGCGGAGCTGACGGGCGTGCCAGACCATTTCTGAGTAAACGCTGGGGCCAAGGATGTTTTGCCCCTCCGGATCGACCTTGGCCAGAAGATCGAAATCAACAAAGCTGTCGTTGAGAGGTGTCACCAGCGTATCAGCTAGCGAGTGTGCGACTTGGCTTAAGCGCGTATGCGAGCCGGGGCAGTCGATCAGGATGAAATCGCTCTCTGGCTCGAGCGTCGCGATGGCGGCGGAGAGACGGTGGTCAAAGACATTTTCGCCCGGTTCCAGCTCGCTCGCGTCTATCTCGGGGAGGTCGGTGTAGGTCGGCGAGGGCAAGTCGAGGCCCTCACGCTCGGCGAAGGTCCGTCGGTTTTCGATGTATCGGCCGAGGCTCTTTTGGCGGAGGTCCAGGTCGAGCACGCCCACCTTGTGGCCCATCCGCGAAAGGGCGGTGGCGACGTGCATGGACGTCGTGGACTTCCCAGACCCGCCTTTTTCGTTCCCGACAACGATAATGTGCGCCACGTGCCTGCCCTTTGGGATGTCGAACTTTGATCTGTACTTACGATCCTCCCAAGGGCGAGGGAAGGCCTCCCGCTTGGGCAGGGGGATAAATTCGGGGCCCGTGGAGCCTCGGGCACATGGGGCTGCGCGTGACTTAAGCGATGGTTGCGCCATTTCTTGTTAAAAGGAGACAGCCATGCCCCTCGATCAGTCCTTTACGCCCCTGGCCTTTAGCCTCCTGGAGGCGCTGGAGGCCAATAATGAGAAGGTGTGGTACGACGCCAACAAGGCGGAGTTTGAGGCAAAGTTGCGGGCGCCGTTTGCCGAAGTGCTCGAGGCGGTGACCGCCCGTTTGGAGGGCACAATTGCGCCGCTGATCGGCTCTAAGAAGACCATGTTCCGCCAAAACCGAGACGTGCGGTTTTCCAAGGACAAAAGCCCTTACAAAACGAATATCTCGGGCCTGTTGACGCCATCGGGGACGAAGGGCGAAGGCGCAGGGATACTATACCTTCATTTGGACAAAACCGGCGGCTTTATGGCGACGGGATTTTATCAGTTCCCCACCGCGAAGCTCGGTCTGATCCGCGACCGCATTGTGGGAAACCCAAAGCGCTTTTCGGCCATGCTTGAGAGCCTTGAGCAGCACGACCTAAAGCTCGAAATGGCGTCGAGTCTCTCGCGGATGCCTCGGGGCTATGAGCACCATGCCGAGCATGAGCATGCGGATTATCTGAAGCTTAAGAATTTCCTCGTCATGGAGCCGTTGGACCGGGACGCGTGGACAAGTGGGGAGGTGGTGGAGAAAGCCACGCACCTTGCGCTTGCCTCCGCCGATTTCCTCGGGTTCTGCGCGACGGCGCTGCAGAAGGATGCGGGCTAGAGGAACGTCGTTTTGTCGTAAGCCTGCAGAGCATGGGGCGTCTTGGACGCTTGATAGCCGGCGACGCGGGTTTGGAATAGGTCGGTGCTGTGGGCTGACTGCGTGTCGGAGACACCTTTCATCGGATCCATATCGCGCGCGTAAGTAAGCGCCCCGCCCTTGTCGCGTTGGGCGTAGAGGGATGGCAGGAAGTTTTCGAAGGTGCCCACCTCTATGACGTTGTGGCGCTCCCATGCGGCGAAGAACTCGGGGCCATATTCGCCCGTAATCTTGCTGTTGATCCGCCGGGCAATGGTACCGTTTCCTGAGACGCCGATCACGACCTCATAATGGTAATGCACGCCGACATGGGCACCGTTTTCTTCCACATCCTTGAAGTGGATACGCAGCATCATGACCGGGCCGAAGAAGGGAAGGACCTTGCCCATGGCCCAGCCGTCCTGACCGACATAGTAAACCGTCAGCGCGGCATCGACGGGGTATTTGAGGCCGTGGAGGTCGTATTGCATGGCCTCCTGGATATGGATTTTGCAGCCCTTTTTGGCCGTGTTGCCCGGCCCCAGCTTGCCCGAAAGGGTCGCTGAGACATGATCGACGGGGTGCCAGAGCAGGTAACCGGGAACGGTTTTTCCTTCATATCCCGGCACGTCCTCGAGCCGGACTTTGAGTTCCGGGAAGTTGAGGAACCACCAGTGGATCATCTCCGCTCGCACGCCGCGCAGGAGCGCGTGGTTGAGCACCACGCAGAACTGCCCGTTTTCGCGTTTGTGGATTTTGAAGGCGGCGGAGTTTGTGGGTTTGAGCGACCAGCCGAAGTCACGGGCAGGGGGCATTTTCAGTGTCGTCACGGCGAAGGTTCCTCGACCTGGGTGGGTTTTCGGGTCAGTTACTGGTGACCTAGAAGTACAATGTAGGCGGTGGTAACATGAGTCCAGAGCGGACAAAAACGCGGCCCTATCATCACGGCGATCTGCGCCAATCGCTGGTGCAACGCGCGGTGGAAATCATTGAGGCCGAGGGGGTGGAGGCCGTCAGTCTGCGCGGCATGGCGCGCGATTTGGGTGTGAGCCATACAGCTCCGCTACGGCACTTTCCGTCTCGGGCGGCCTTACTCACCGCCATCGCCGACTTTGGGATCACGGCTCTTTTGGAGAGCACGCTCAAGGCCGGTGAAGGCGCGCCGGATGCGCGGAGCAGGCTGGAGGCAATGATGCTGGGCTATGTGCGCTGGGCGGCGGAGAACAAAGCTCAGCACCTGCTTGTGCGGAACCAGGACGTCATGCGCCACGCTGATGCGTCGCTCCGCGACAAGATCGCGGCCTTTGGGCGGATGGTCCCAGAACTCGTGGCGGCGGCGCAAGCGGAGGGATGGTATACGGGTCGGGAGCCCGCACCCCTCGTGCTACAGGTCACGTCACTGACCGTGGGCATGGCCGTCGTGTTTTCAGACCCGCTTTACGACACAGCGTTTGAGGGCCCCCGCGGCGCCAAGGAGGCTGAGGACGCGGTGCGGGCGTTTATGGCTGGGGGCTAAGACAGTGTAATACAGCCACCGTTTACTGAACGCGATTTCTTATCGCGCTTGTGACGTCGCAGCGAGCCATCTTGCATAACTGTCAGGTTCTTGTTGTCGCACCGTGTTGAGTATGATGGACACTTCTCTACCTCTAAAGATGACAAAGGCTTTGTCAGCGAGGGTCCCATGCTGCACGTCAAAGACCTATCGATCGCCGTTGGCGGGCGGACAATCCTTGATCATATCGACCTCGAACTGCCTGACGGTGAGCTTCATGTACTGCTCGGGCCGAACGGGTCGGGCAAGTCGAGCCTCTTGTCAGCGATCATGGGTCTTCCGCCTTTTGAAGTTACCCAGGGCGATGTGCTCCTTGACGGGCAATCGCTCTTGGGCATGGCCATCCGTGAAAGATCGGCCCTGGGTATTGGCATGGCGTTTCAGCGCCCGCCAAGCATCGAGGGTGTGAGCGTCAGGAGCTTTGCGGATGCCATGGGCGCCGCCGCCTCGTTGGAACGCGAGGCGGCGGCGCTTGATCTAGCTGAGTTTTTGAGCCGGGACATGAATGTGGGCTTCTCAGGGGGAGAGATTAAGCGCTGGGAAGTGCTGAAACTGGTGTTGCAGGATGCGCGGCTTTTGCTCTTTGACGAGCCTGAAAGCGGCGTGGATCTGGAGCATGTCGGGGCCATCGGCGCGGCGATCCAGCGGGCCTGCAAGGGAGGCGAGGGCCGCCGAGCGGGGCTCGTGATTACCCATACCGGGCTGATCCTGAACCATGTGGAGGCTGACCAAGCACACATTTTACGAGAGGGGCGGATCATCCATTCCGGAGAACCTCACGCGGTTTTCGCGCATATTCAGTCGCACGGCTACACCGTCCCCGAGGCGGCTTAAGGAGGCTCAGATGCAGACGGAACTCAGCGGTCATCTCAGCAACGAAGAACGCGCCATCCTTCATGATGTGGGTTTTGACAGCGAGACGAGCCGGGCGGGGACGAGCGTGCTTATCGACCATGGACTCAGGCTCATCCACACCACGGACCCCAACGTCGAGATCCTGCCTCTGGCTGAGGCTTTGCGAACCTATGATTTCGTTCAGGACCTCATGTTTGGTCTTGTGGAGCCCGATGCTAACCATGATGTGGCCTTGGTGGCCGAACACATGCGTGACCCGCTGGGGCATTTCGTTTGGGTAAAGCCAGGGGCGAAGGTCGAGCTCCCTGTGCAGACGTTCACGCTCATGGAGACGCCTCAGGCCCGGCAGTTTACCCATGACATCACGCTGATTGATGAGGGGGCGGAGGTAGAGATGATCTCCGGCTCCGCCGTGCCGGGTTCAGTCCATAAAGGGCGCCATGTCTCGATCAACGAGACGTATTTGCGGCGCAATGCACACTGCAAATCGGTGTCGATCGAGCAGTGGGGTGCGGCGATGCAGACCTATTCCTACGGCTACAGCGATCTGGGCGAGGGGGCGCATGATGCCTCCACCTCGGTCATGATGTCGCCCGTGGCCTTGAGTGAGAGCCATTCTCGCACGACGCTCGGGGCGGATGCGGATGTCTCGAACCAAGCGATTATCTTCGCTGCAGAAGGGACAACGCGGGTTTTGAAAACACAGATCGAGCTCAATGGCGCAGGTGCGCGCTGCGAAGACATTGCGCGCATGGTGTCGTCGGGGGGCACAATCGTGAATGACGCGCTTTTGACGGGAAACGCCAGTGAGACGAATGGGTTTCTGGGCTGCGATGGGCTCAAGCTCACCGATCAGGGTGAAATTCGCGCGGTGCCGGCCCTCGTTGCCCATGCGGAGGGGTCAATGCTTTCTCACGAGGCCTCTGTGGGCATGATCGATAATGATAAGCTCAACTACCTGATGGCGTCGGGGCCGGAGGAGGACACGGCGCGAAGCCTCATTGTGCAAGGCTTCCTGGCGCTCGAAGACAAGCACATCCCTTCGAGCCTGCGCCAGTCGGTGACGGAGATGATCGCGAAGGCGAAGTCTGGGGGGATGTAAGTCCCTTGTGCCGCTGCCGCGCCCGGAAACGGCTAGCGCGGCGGGATTTTGATCGGCGAAGGTTTCGCCTCTGCCACGGCATCACGGAGCTTTGACAGGGTCTGCGCGAGCTCCGCGGCTTCTTTTTCGCCCAACCCGAAGGCGGCGTAGATTTCTGCTGCTGCCTCCCGCGCGTTGGCGAGCACGGCTGCGCCGAATTCGGTCATCGCGATAACAACCTGCCGCTCATCGGCCTCGGACCTTGTGCGGGTCACGATGCCGGACTCGGCCATCTTTTTGAGGAGCGGCGAGAGCGTATTCGTTTCCACACCCGCATGGGCCGACAGCGCCCCGATGGTCAGCGGGCCGAATTCGTCGAGCGCGAGGAGGACGATGTATTTGGGGTACGTGAAGCCCGTGCTAGCGAACGCGGTTTGGTAGGCGCGGTTTAGTGCCCGGTCCAGGGCGTAGGCTTGGTGACAAATGTGCTCTGCCAGCCGGTATTTGGGCGTCTGTGACATGGCTCCCCGATGTAGGGAGAATTTGACGTCGTGGGAAGAGTTGACTCTCGAATAATCTTGCTAGATTATATCGTGCACGAACTAATCGTATTAGATAAAAGGATGACCCCATGTCCCTTACCCGCCGCCAATTCGCAACGCTTGCCGCCGCCGGGCCGCTTGCTGGCTTTGTTAACGTCGCTGCCGCCAATGCCGGGGGGCATGCCGCGGGCGCGCCGGCTCTTTATGATATGCCGCTTGGTGCCTATCGGATCACTGCGGTTCTCGATGGTATCGCGCCCCTCGGGCGCGGCTTTTTCTTTGGCGATGAGCCCGCGATTGATGAGGCAGCGGAGGCAGCGGGGCTGGGCGATGTACTTCCCGCGCCTGTTTCGGCGTTTTTGCTGCAATCCGACGACCGCACGATCCTGATCGATGCGGGTATGGGCGCGCTCGATCTGTTGGGGCCGGGCTTTGGGCGGATGGCGTCGGCTCTAAGCGCCCTAGGCGTGGATGAAAGCGACGTGGACACTGTCATCGTCACGCATATGCACCCCGACCATGTCGGCGGGCTTCTTGGGCCCGACGGCCCCGCGTTCAGCGCGGCCGAGATCGTCGTGGGCGAGGCGGAGCACGGATTTTGGACTGATGCCGCCATGCGCGCCCAAGCGCCGGCAGAGGCGCAAGGGCTCTTTGACCTCGCTGCGGGCGTCGTCGGTGCCTATGATGGCCGCTTGACCCTCGCGGCTGATGGCGAGGAGGTGGCTCCGGGGCTCACGCTGATGCTCTCACCGGGGCACACGATGGGCCACATGTTGGTGCGCATTGATGGCGGCGACCGGGAGCTTTTGATGGTGGCCGACACGCTCCATTCTGCGGATGTGCATACTGCCTTGCCTGACACTGGTTTTGGTTTTGACACTGATCCAGCCCTGGCCGCAGAGAGCCGTCGCCGGGTCTTTGATATGGCCGCCTCCGACAAGATGCTGATCGCGGGGAGCCACATCCACTTTCCCGGCTTTGGGCGCATCACGGCGGACGGGGACGGATACCGCTTCGCGCCCGCGACTTGGCTTTGAAACGAAAAGCGCCGCCCGTGGGGGCGGCGCTCTTTGCTCTCACGGGCGGGTTTAGAAGCCCAGGCCTTCGTATTTCTTTTTGAACTTCGAAACGCGCCCGCCGGTATCCAGGAGCTTGGCGTTGCCGCCGGTCCAGGCCGGGTGTGCCGAGGGATCGATGTCGAGGGAGAGCGTGTCACCCTCGTTGCCCCAGGTGGAGCGCATCTTGACGATATCGCCGTTCGTCATCTTGACGTCGATGAAGTGGTAGTCGGGATGGGTGTCTTTTTTCATCTGACTTACGCTTTCTTCGGCTTGTAGTTGGTGTCTTCTGCGATCCGGGCGGACTTACCGCGGCGCGAGCGCAGGTAGTAGAGCTTGGCGCGGCGCACGCGGCCCCGGCGCACGACAGTGATGCTCTCGATATTGGTGGAGTGCAGCGGGAAGACGCGCTCGACGCCTTCACCAAAGCTGATCTTGCGCACGGTGAACGATCCGGCGATGCCCTCGCCGTTTTTGCGCGCGATGCAGACGCCTTCGTAGTTCTGCACGCGGGAACGTGTGCCCTCGGTCACTTTGTAACCAACGCGCACGGTGTCACCGGCTTTGAAATCTGGAATGTCTTTGCCGAGGGCGGCGACTTGCTCCGCCTCGAGCTGTGCGATGAGGTCCATTTCGGCCTCTCCTTTCATGTGACGACGCGGTTTGCCCGCGGATGATTTTTTGTTTGCTGCGAGGCACGTC
>JBCCYG010000071.1:0-9487 GCA_039190145.1 Pseudomonadota bacterium
AGACCTCGATCTCCGCGAAAGCATGGCTGTGGACGGCAAGGTTCCCGACTTTGCAATCGTCGTGAACGTCGAGGAGGCCTTCTACCATTGCGGCAAGGCCGTCATCCGCTCCGCTCTCTGGCAGCCGGAAAAGGCCGCATCTGTCGACGGTTTACCCACCTATGGCCGAGCTCTCAAAGCGCACGGCGCTTTGGAGACGCCCCTCGAAGAAATCGAGCGATTGACGGAAGACAATCTCAAATACCGGCTCTACGACGAATAGACGAACCGCCCACGCCCCGGCGAAAGCTGCCTCGCCCAAGCCGCCGACACGCTCTTTCACTGGATGCAGCGCCCAAGGCATGTAGCCTGCCCTGCGGATCGCAACAGCGCAGAGCCAGGCGTCTCTGAGCTCCCCGGCAAACCTTGACAGCTTAGCCTGGAATATAGCTTCCTTCCCATAGGGAGGCGCAGCTTATGCCACGCGATTACAGCCTGACGGGAGAAGGCCCGCCGGAGGAGCTTGTCTCCCCCAAATGGTTCCGGCCGCGGATCGCTTCCCAAGACATGCGCCGCCTCACCGAGAAAAGCGACTGGATCGCCGGGCGCGACACCATGCTCTGGCTGGGGTCAATGGCGGTGTTTGCAGGCATTGGCATCGCGCTCTACCCGTCCTGGTGGTCGGTCCCGTTTTGGCTGGCCTACGGCGTCCTCAACGCGTCTGGTGCGGACGCACGCTGGCACGAATGCGGGCATCGCACGGCTTTCAAAACCGCCTGGATGAATGAGGTTATCTACCAGATCGCGTCCTTTATGCTGATCCGGAACCCGGTCGTCTGGCGCGCAAGCCACCTGCGGCACCACACCGACACGATCATCGTAGGCCGCGACCCCGAAATCCAGCTCATGCGCCCCCCAGACCTCGTCACGCTATTTCTGAACCTGTTCGGCATCCCCTACCTGTGGGACCACCTCAAAAGGCTGGCGCTTCACGCGTCAGGCAGCGTCCACCCCGAGGAAGCCACCTTCATGCGCAAAGGAGAGCCCGAAGCCGCTACCCGCGTCGCGCGCATCTGGGTGGCGATATTCGCGGCCACGATCCTTGCCGCCGTGGCATTCCAAAGCTGGATCCCGCTCCTTCTGATCGGCGGCCCCCGCATCTACGGGACATGGCACATGGTCATGACGGGCACGCTCCAGCATCTGGGCTTGGCAGAGAACGTCACCGACCACCGGCTCAACACGCGGACGGTGATGATGAACCCGATATCGCGCTTCATCTATCTCAATATGAACTACCATATTGAGCACCACATCTTTACCGCGATCCCCTATTACCGCCTGCCGGAGGCCCACGCGCTCCTGCGCCACGAGCTCCCCGCGCCAGACCCGTCGATCTGGGCAGCCTACCGGCGCCTCCTCCCCGTGCTGCGCAAGCAACTGACCTATCAAGATGCCGTCATCGTCCCTGAGCTCCCCGACGGTGCCACGCCCTACCCGCCCGAGGTGGAAAGGCTGCGCCCCCACGCCGTCTAAGGGCTTGCTAAGGCGGGGCCGCTCCTCTATCTGCCGCATCTGTTCCAGTCGGAACCCCTCGTGGGAGGCGAGCAGCGCGCGCGCGGCGGACCGAACCACATCGACATAAAGCTCAACCGTCGCGACGGAAGGGCGTTGAGAAAAGGAGACGCGCCATGGCGAAGAAAGTCGCTGGCACGATGAAACTGCAGGTTCCTGCAGGCCAAGCCAACCCGTCCCCGCCGGTGGGCCCAGCACTGGGTCAGCGCGGGATCAACATCATGGAATTCTGCAAGGCGTTTAATGCCAAAACGCAGGAAATGGAGCCGGGCGCGCCCTGCCCCACCGTGATCACCTATTATCAGGACAAGTCCTTCACGATGGACATCAAGACGCCGCCGGCGTCCTACTACCTGAAGAAAGCCGCCAAGGTGAAATCCGGCGCCAACAACCCGTCCCGCGAGACGGTGGGTTCCGTGACCTCCAAGCAGGTGCGCGAGATCGCAGAGGCCAAGATGAAAGACCTCAACGCGACCTCCATCGAAGGCGCGATGCAAATCATCGTCGGCTCCGCGAAATCCATGGGCATCGAGGTGAAGTAAGATGGGCAAGGTTGGAAAGCGCATGAAGGCGGCCAAGGAAGCCTTCGCAGAGAAAATGGACGTCACCGTCGAGGAAGCCGTGGCGCTCGTGAAAGGCAATGCCAAGGCCAAGTTCGACGAGACCGTCGAGATCGCCATGAACCTGGGCGTCGACCCGCGCCACGCAGACCAGATGGTCCGCGGCACGGTGAACCTACCGAACGGGACCGGTAAATCGGTGCGTGTGGCAGTCTTTGCCCGCGGCCCGAAGGCCGATGAGGCCAAAGCAGCTGGTGCCGATATCGTGGGTGCAGAGGACCTGATGGAAACCGTCCAGAGCGGCACGATCGAGTTCGACCGCTGCATCGCCACGCCCGATATGATGCCCATCGTGGGCCGTCTGGGTAAGGTGCTCGGCCCCCGGAACCTGATGCCGAACCCCAAGGTCGGCACAGTGACCATGGACGTCAAAGAAGCCGTGGAAGCGGCCAAGGGCGGCCAGGTGCAGTTCAAGGCTGAGAAGGCGGGCGTCGTCCATGCGGGCGTCGGCAAAGCGTCCTTTGACGAGGCAAAGCTCGTCGAAAATGTGCGCGCCTTCGTCGAAGCCGTGGCCAAGGCCAAGCCCTCGGGCGCCAAAGGCACCTACATGAAAAAGGTCGCGCTAAGCTCCACCATGGGGCCGGGCGTGTCGATCGACGTGTCGAACGCCACCGCTGCTGAGTAATCAGACCTTCATACGCGAAAAGGGCGGCTCATCGGGTCGCCCTTTTTCGTTAAGAGCCACCGAACTCTTCAAAAGAGTTCGGCCCGAATTCTTTCAAAGAATTCGGGTCCCTCTCAGCCTGACAGACCCAGCGTATGCTCACGCAGCCAGCTCATGAAATCACGCGCGTTGCGTGACTTCTCCTTGATCAGGTCAGAGGCAATCGGCTCCCCGATGATCGGGCGCTGCGGCTTACCAAAGCTATGCGCCACCTCATGGATCAAGAGTCCTTGGCGCAGCGTCGCGGAGACGCGGTTCGCGATCTGATACCAACGGCTGTTCTGCCCCGGGAACCGCACAGGAACGACCGTCGCGCCAGAGCGCTGGATCATCTTCGCAGTGAACGGGTTCCACTCCGCCTCCACCGCCGGGCCCCACCACGTCTCTGACGCGGCCACCGTGCCCGAGGGAAAGATCACCACAACGCCGCCATCGGCCAGGTGCTGCATCGCGGCCTTGCGCATCTCGAGGCTCTTCTCGAAAGCGTCCTCTTCATGGGCAAAGGGCACGGGGATCATGTACCGCGCCACTTCCTCCACGCCGGTCAGGAGCGAGCGTGTGAGGATCTTGTAGTCATCGCGCACCTCGCCCACGAGCTCGGCGATCATCATCCCATCCACGAGCCCGTGGGGGTGATTGGCGACGATAACAACCGGGCCCGTCGCCGGAATGCGCTCAATCTCCGCGCGCGGCGTCTGCAGGTCGATCTTCATCAACCCGCGCGCCTGCTTCCAAAAATTCTGTCCCGTTGCCGGGCCGATGCGCTCAAACTGGCGAATGCGGCGCAACAACGTGATCTTGCCCGTGCACCACTCCATCGCGCGGATAATCCCGGCCTGCCAGGGGTTGGTGAAGGTGCCCGCGTAACTCAGCTTGCGCTTGTCATAGGGCACGCGATCCGGCTCATAGAGCTCCTGTACTGGGCGCCTGGCGAGAGGAGACGGCGGCGTCTGGGTGTGCTCAACCACGGCGGGCTCCTGAGGGGATCATAGGGCGCATCGCTCGATCAACCGATCTCAGTTCTCTTCGCCGAACTTGTCGGCCACGAGGGCCTCCAGTGCATCCGCAAGTGCGGTGGCATCGGGCCCGTTGATTTCGACCTGAATAGTTGAGCCGCGTTCGGCTGCCAACATTAAAAGGCTCATAATGCTGTCCCCGTCGGCCTCCATCGTGTCTTTCGAGACAACACAGCGGGAGCCAAAAGCTTCAACAACTTCCACGAACTTTGCGGAGGCGCGCGCATGAAGACCCTTTTGGTTCACGATTTGCAGGGAGCGGCTTTCGGTATTCATGCGGCCAGACGAAACCAGATCAGCGCGCGGCACTCAAGGCCGTCTTCGGCGCATCAATGCTCATAGAGTCGATGTATTTGCGGCCCGCCTCTCGCGCAGCCGCCACCGCCACATCGAGCGACCGGCGCCGCATCTTGGCCAGCTTCACCAGCATCGGCAGGTTGGCTCCGTAAAGAATGCGGCGGCCAGACGGCTCGCAGGCCCTCAGCGACAGGTTCGATGGCGAAGAGCCAAACATGTCGATCACCAAAACCACGCCGTCCCCCTCATCCACTTCATCAGCGGCGAGACAGATTTCTTCTTGCTTGAGGTCCCGGTCATGTTTCGCTTCGATTGAAACAGCCCGGATACCGTCTTGCTGACCCACGACATGGTCCACAGCCGATTTATATTCGGCGGCGAGCCCTCCGTGAGCGACGATCACGATCCCGATCACGTGCGCCTCTCATTTCCCACCGCGCGGGCCGTCCCCTGCCCGGCGCGCTCTATTTCCCGGTGTCGAATAGACACCTGCCAGCCTGCTTCCGCAAGGGCTGACGCTACGTGCTCTGCCATAGTCACAGAGCGATGTTGGCCGCCCGTGCAGCCAAATGCGATACTCAGATGGGCCTTGCCCTCTTCCCGGTAGGCGGGCAGCAAAAGCTCCGCCATGTCACACACTTGGGTGAAGAACGGGGTGTACCGCTGGTCAGCGGCCACATACGCCTGAACCTCACTCGACAACCCAGATAGGCCGCGAAGCGCGGGCTCCCAGTAGGGATTACGCAAAAAGCGGCAGTCAAAGACCATATCGATGCCGCGAGGTAACCCGCGCTTGTAGCTGAATGAGTGCAGCGAGAGGGCCAGTTTCGGGTTCCCTTCGACGGCAAACCAGCGCTCCAACTCGGCCTTGAGATCATGGGGGCTGAGGTCGGAGCTATCGATCATAAGGTCCGCTCGGGCCTTTATCGGCGTCAAAAGCTCGATCTCTCTATCAATCCCGATCTCAGGCGTTTCCTCGGGCGCCATCGGGTGTCGACGTCGCGTTTCTGAGTACCGGCGCAACAGCACGTCCGCCCGGCTGTCGAGATAAAGAACCTCAGGCGCAATTTCCGCACGATCAGACAGTGAGTCGATCACCTCGATGAAAGCATTGAGCGAAAATTCTCGCGTGGCAGGTGCAATACCGAGAGCTAGGGGGCGCTCAAGAGGCGCGCCGAGAAGCCGTGATATGAGCGAAAGCGGGAGACTGTCGATCGTCTCATACCCCATATCCTCAAAGGCATTGATCGCTGTGGACCGCCCCGCACCGGAGGGCCCGGTGACAAGTACCAGACGCTGCGCTGCAGAGAAGGAGGCGTCGTTCATAGGGTTCCTATAGCGAGGCCTGCTTTAGATATTGCAAAAGCATGGCGGGCACAGGACCACTCGCAGGCCTGTGAAGCAAGGGGATAGAGTGCCCCAGGAGAGAGATTTTTTGCACTTGCGGCATTCTTGCTGCAGTGCGGCGAGAAAGGTCCAAAGCCACGGCGACCCGTGCTTGCGCCACCAAGTCCACATCGATGAGGCCCAAACCCCGCGCCTCAATGGCTCTTGGGAGCGTTTCTGGCGCGCGAGCAACGAGCTCCTCGTCGCCCGCAAGGAATGTCACATCATCGGCGACGAGACCGGCACCAAGGGCCATGAGTTCGAGCGCGAGGGAGGATTTCCCGCTGCCAGAGGCGCCCGCGATCAAAAGCGCCTTACCTTCCCAAGCTACGGTCGTCGCGCGGAGATGCGCACCGCCCTCCACAGGGCGCAATGCAAAGGGATCAGACAGGTAGACCCACAACAAAACGCGCACCCAGCGGGTCGCTTGTGAAGTCCGCATCGGTCGGGCGGATGTTCTCAGCCCAGATCACGCCGCCATGGGCTTCAACGATCTGCTTTGAAATCGCGAGGCCGAGGCCCGAATTGTTACCAAACTGCCCCGGAGGCCGCTCAGAGTAGAAGCGCTTGAAAATCTTCTGAAGCGCCCCGTCCGGAATGCCGGGCCCCGTATCTTCAACCACAACAAGCACGCGGTTTTCCCGCTTCCGCGCCCAAACGCGGATCGCATCACCGTCGCCGCAAAAGCTGATCGCATTGGTGATGAGGTTCACAAATACCTGCGCCAGCCGCGCCTCGAGCCCGTATGTCGTGAGCGGCCCCTCGGGCAGATCGGTGATGAAATCGATATCCTTCGCCTTGGCCTCCTGTCCGAGATACTGGCTCAGATTGCCGAGCATCTTGATAAGATCAAAGGCTTCTTCATCCTCTTTCACCAGCTCACTATCGAGCCGCGAGGCGTTAGAGATATCGCTCACCAGCCGGTCCAGGCGCCGCACATCGTGGTCGATCACGTCAAAGAGCTTTTCGCGCTGGTCATCGCGCTTAGCCACGCGCAGCGTCCCCACGGCAGAGCGCAAGGAGGCGAGCGGGTTCTTGATCTCGTGGGCCACGTCGGCCGCGAATTGCTCGTTATTGTCGATGCGGTCGTAGAGCGCCGAGACCATCCCTCGAAGCGCCCCGGACAGGCGCCCGATCTCATCCGGTCGCGCCGTCAGGTCCGGGATGCGGATGCGCGACGGTGACATTTTCCGTGCGTTCTTATCCCGCCCCAGCTCTGCCGCGGCGGCGAGGTCCGAGAGCGGATTTGCAATCGTTGAAGCGAGCACAAGCGACAGGCCAATGGACACCAAAAGCGCGATGACAAACATCTGCAGCACCTGCTCACGCTCCTGCCGGACGAGCAGGTCAATCTCACCCGCCGCAGAAACAATCGCCACGACGCCCACGACCGTCCCGTTCTGTTCAATCGGGGACGCCACCGAGAACACGCTGGAGCCTTCGGGGTCACGCCCCGTCTCCGCTTGGGTCGTGCCGCCGAGAACTTCGGGCAACAATGCGCGAACCTGATCTTCCGGCGTGATGAGCATTGGTTCGGGGTCAGCCGGGGCAAGGAGGCCCGACATGCCGTCCCAAATGCCGTTCAGAAATTCGGTAATGATCGTGGAGCCGATCTCTTTCGTCAGCCCGCCCACCGCGTCAGGGGCAGGCCGCTCCATGCCTTCCGTCGAGGCAATGAGCGCCTCAGTGGCATCGAATACGAAAACCTCGATCCCGCCCCGCAGGTCAAGACCCTGGAGCACCTCTTCCACCTCGATCCCGTCACCTGCGGCCAGATTTGCCGGCGCCGAGGCGGGGAGACCCGCCTCAAAGACATCTGCGATGAGCTCTGCCTCATTCACGAGCCCACCTGCCCGTTGGAAGGCAAGGCTCTCGCGCGACGGGTTCAAATACAAAACGCCCGCCACCAGAATGATGAGGGCAAGGAGGTTAAATGTGATTATCTTCCGCGCCAGCGGTGAGCGGTTGAGCGCAATGATTGAACGGCGCTGACGCTTGACCTGGAGCTCTTTTTCAACCGTGGCATCGGGCGCAACCCAGTCGTCGCCAAGCAAGATGTCCGCCTGCCTGACGCTTTCAAGATCGCGTACGTCGATCTCTCGGTTGCTCATTGGGGCCGTTCACCCCCGCCCAGTTTATTCTTCGTTGTAACGGTACCCGATCCCATAAAGGGTTTCGATAGCCGAAAACTCATCGTCTGCCGTTCGCATTTTCTTGCGAAGACGCTTGATGTGGCTGTCGATCGTGCGGTCATCCACATAGACCTGATCGTCATAGGCCACGTCCATCAGCTGGTCTCGCGACTTCACAAAGCCAGGACGCTGCGCCAGCGCTTGCAGCAGCAGGAATTCCGTTACCGTCAGCGAGACATCATTTCCCTTCCAGCTTACCGCATGGCGCAGCGGGTCCATCGTCAGATGGCCACGGGTCATCACTCTGGTCTCTTCGGTATCAGCTACGACCTCACCGCTGATCGCATCCTGGCGGCGCAAGAGCGCGCGGATACGCTCCACCAGCAAACGCTGACTGAATGGTTTCTTAACGTAGTCGTCCGCACCCATGCGCAGCCCGAGCACCTCGTCGATCTCGTCATCTTTCGAGGTGAGGAAGATCACCGGCATCGTCGTTTTTTGGCGCAGCCGCTGGAGGAGGTCCATGCCGTCCATCCGGGGCATTTTGATGTCGAGCACGGCCATGTCAGGCATGGCTTTGTTGAACGCATCAAGGGCTGATTGGCCATCATTGTAGGTCTCAACGTCAAAGCCTTCAGCTTCGAGCGTCATGGAAACGGACGTCAGAATATTTCTGTCGTCGTCCACAAGGGCGATTTTGGACATGGTTGTAATGCCTCTCGTACTGCTTGTTTTTGCCTGCCTGTTTTCTTCTTCGTTGCGGAAGTGCACCGAAAAATCAACGGAAAAGCGAATCAGTTAGATTTGGGTCGCTTCATTTGTTCAGAAAAAGGCTAAAGGCTGGCTTAATTGCCTCACTTTTCTGACCGCCCCGCGGCACGTCGCCCTTGGTTGCGCTAACTTGGGCTTGGTGGCGCTAACAGCCTGAAAGCGCACTATTATTGTCCACAAACGTCATGTAACGCTCCTCCGGCACGCAAAAAAGGAGCTGCGAGTGCCATGTCCCAGGGTCGCGTAAACCCGTCTTTCACCCTAGAGTCACAAGGGATCACGGGGCTTGGCGAGGTCTATTACAACATGATCGAGCCGGCGCTCGTCGAAACCGCGATCAAGCGCGGTGAGGGCGAGCTGGGCCAGGGCGGCACGCTCCTCGTGTCCACCGGCAAGTTCACCGGCCGCTCTCCCAAGGACAAACACATCGTCCGCACGCCCGACGTGGCTGACCACATTTGGTGGGAACAAAACGCCGAAATGTCGCCCGAAGGGTTCGATGCGCTCTACGACGACATGGTCGCTCACATGGCCGGCCGCGATTACTTCGTCCAAGATCTCTTCGGCGGCGCCGACCCGGCCCACCGCCTCGACGTGCGCATGGTCACAGAGCTCGCCTGGCATTCTCTTTTCATCCGCCACATGCTGCGCCGCCCCGATGCCGAGGAGCTCGCTGATTTCGAGGCCGACTGGACCGTCATCAACTGCCCCTCCTTCTTCGCCGACCCTAAGCGCCATAACTGCCGCTCTGAAACTGTCGTTGCGATGAATTTCGAGCGCAAGCTTATCCTCATCGGCGGCACCGAATATGCGGGCGAAAACAAGAAATCGGTCTTCACCCTCCTCAACTACCTCCTGCCCGAGCGCGGCATCATGCCGATGCACTGCTCCGCCAACCACGCCCCCGGCAATGCGGTCGACACGGCGATCTTCTTCGGCCTCTCCGGCACCGGCAAAACCACGCTCTCCGCCGACCCCGAGCGCATGCTCATCGGCGATGACGAACACGGCTGGTCCGAGCGCGGCACGTTCAACTTCGAGGGCGGC
>JBCCYG010000072.1:0-9466 GCA_039190145.1 Pseudomonadota bacterium
CGGCTGGTCGAAGTAGGTCTCGATCCTCGGGCCAACAGCCTGAAGCGTCAGCCGCATGGGCTTGCCCTCAATGGCGAGAAAGCCTTTGAGGCGGAGGATGTCATGGGCGCGGATTACTTCCGCGACGCGTTCAGCATAGGCTTGTGCGTCACCTATTTCACCTAATTCGACGGTAAAGCTTTCGAATTCGTCGTGTCCATGCTCGTGCTCATGGTGGTCATGATCATGATCGTGGTGGTCATCATCATGGTGGTGATGATGATGGTGTACTTCGTGGCGCGCGTCGAGGTCAGCCTCCGCGCCGACGCCCTGGCCAAGAAGAACACCGACAGGGAGCGCCCCTTTCGTGGCCGGGATCACCTGGACACCGCTTCGGCTTTCCTCTTTCAGACGCGTGGTGAGACCCGAGGCCTCATCTGGTGTCAACAGGTCCGACTTGTTGACCACGATCATGTCCGCGCACGCCACCTGGTCTTCGAAGAGCTCGGAGAGCGGGGTCTCGTGATCGAGTTCTTCATCGGCGGCGCGCTGGGCGTCGACGGCCTCTACATTGTGCGCAAAGCGGCCCTCGGTCACGGCCTTGCCATCGACCACGGTGACCACGCCGTCGACAGTCACCTTGGTGGAGATACCGGGCCAGTTGAACGCCCGAACCAGGGGCTGGGGCAGGGCGAGGCCGGAGGTTTCGATGACGATGTGATCCGGCGGCGTATCGCGCGCCAAAAGTGTCTCCATCGTCGGGATGAAATCGTCGGCCACCGTGCAGCAAATGCAGCCGTTGGAGAGCTCCATGATGTCATCTTCGCTGCAGGTTTCATCTCCGCAGCCTTTGAGGATGTCGCCGTCCACGCCAAGATCGCCGAACTCGTTGATGATCAGAGCGATCCGCTTGCCGTCGGCATTTTCGAGCATGTGGCGGATAAGTGTCGTCTTGCCCGCGCCAAGGAAGCCGGTGACGATCGTGGCAGGAATCTTTGACGGCATTTCAGGGCCTCTTAGCTTTGCGGAAAAAGCCCTGGTCGGGCTTTTGAAACATGCTGGTACCAATGTGGTGAGCAGACAGCGTTTATCGATGTGTCGCGCTGGTTGCAGGGATGGTCAAGAGCGTGATGGGCGGAAGGCGATCTATATCTTGTGGATAATAGGCGGCCTCTATCCAGATGATGTTGACAGCCGCACGGCTGGCCCGTCACGATAGCGCGCACCAAGGAATCGGAGCCGAAGTTGCGCTTTTCGAAACTCAGACTGAATGGGTTTAAGAGCTTTGTGGACCCAACGGACCTCATCATCGCGGATGGGTTGACCGGCGTTGTGGGGCCCAATGGCTGCGGGAAATCAAACCTCTTAGAGGCTCTGCGCTGGGTGATGGGAGAGAACCGACCCACGGCCATGCGCGGCGGCGGTATGGAGGATGTGATCTTTGCCGGGGCGGCAACACGACCGGCGCGCAATTTCGCAGAGGTTTCCGTCACGATCGACAATTCAGATCGCCTCGCGCCGCCTGCCTTCAATGATGAAGATCAGCTCGAGGTGATCCGCCGGATCACACGCGACATTGGGTCGGCCTACAAAGCCAATGGCAAGGAAACGCGGGCGCGCGACGTGCAGATGCTTTTCGCGGACGCCTCGACAGGGTCGCATTCGCCATCGCTTGTCCGGCAGGGTCAGATCGCGGAGCTGATCAATGCCAAGCCCCGGGCGCGGCGCCGCGTGCTCGAAGAGGCGGCGGGCATCAGCGGGCTTTATCAGCGCCGCCACGAGGCGGAGCTAAAGCTCAATGGGGCTGAGACGAACCTCGCCCGAGTAGATGACGTGCTGGAGCAGCTCACGTCCCAGCTTGCCTCCTTGGCGCGGCAGGCGAAACAGGCGGCGCGGTACAGGGAGATCGGGTCGGAGTTGCGGGTGTCCGAGGGCATGCTGCTTTACCGCCGATGGAAGGAGGCCGAAGAGGCCTATGCCCAGGCGGATGCTGCTTTGCGGGCTCAGGTCACAGCGGCGGCGCAGGGAGAAGGCGCGGCGCGTCAGGCTGCGAAGGCGCGGGAAGCTGCGGAGGGCGCGGTGCCGCCGCGGCGCGAGGAGGAGGCGATTGCGGGTGCTGTTCTTCAACGGCTCATGGTTCAGCGCGATACGCTCAATGCCGAAGAGCGCACGGCGCAGGAGGCGGTAGAGACGCTTGAGAAGCGCATTGCCCAGCTTAGCCATGATATCGCGCGGGAAGCTGGCCTCAACACAGATGCAGGCGAAACCATTGAGCGGCTCGAGCAGGAGGCGCAGGAGCTTGCGACAGCGTCTCAAGGTTTTGAGGATGAGCTTGCTGCGACTGGAGAGGCGGCACGAAGCTCGGCAGCGATCCTACAGGAGCGAGAAGGCGAGCTCGCCAAGGCAACGGAAGACACGGCCCGGCTCGCGGCGCGTCACCAATCTGCCGCGCGCTTTCATGAAGATGCGACGAAGGCCCTCACCCGGATCACAGAACGTGCGTCTGAGGCGGTTGCATCGATTGAACAGGCCTCCGCGGGCGTCAGTGCTGCGGAAACAGCGTTTGCAAATGCCAAAGAGAGCGAGGCAGCGGCGGCGGAAACGGTTCAGTCCGCAGAGGACACCTTGGCGCAAGCCGAGCAGGCCCGCGCGGCCGTTCAGCGCCAGGAATCAGAAGCGCATGCGGCTCGATCCGAAGCGGAGGGCGAAGCGGGCGCTTTGCGCGCTGAAGTGCAGGCCTTGGCGCGGCTCGTAGCGCGCGAAAGTGAGAGCAGCGGTCAGCTTCTTGATGAGCTGACGGTGTCTCCCGGATTTGAGAAGGCCCTCGGCGCGGCGCTCGCTGACGACCTAAAGGCGCCTCGCCTCGACGGTAGCGGTATTACCGGTTGGCGCCTGTTGCCGGCTTACAGCTCAGCGCAAGGGCTGCCCGCCGGTGCCGAACCTTTGGCTGAGAGAGTTAGCCTTCCGGATGTTCTTACCCGGCGGATGGCGCAAGTCGGTGTGGTGAGCGCGGAAGACGGCGCGAGACTGCAAACAGAGCTATTGCCCGGGCAAAGGCTTGTAAGCCTAGACGGCGATCTATGGCGCTGGGATGGTTATGTCGCTGCCGCGGAGGATGCACCATCCGCAGCTGCCCTTCGGCTAGAACAGATCAACCGGCTCAGGGCGCTTGAGGCGGAGGAAAATCAAGCGCGCCAGAAGGCTGAGGAAGCACGTGATGCGCACGAAAATATCAAGGAGCGCTTGGCTGACCTGACCACCGCAGACCAGGCCGCGCGGCAGGCACGACGCGCAGCCGATCAGAAAATGGCAGAGGCCTCGCGGGCGTTGTCAAAAGCAGAAGCCGAACAGAGCATGGCAGAAGGCAAGGTTGAATCCCTCTCGCTCGCTGTAGCCCGTATGAAAGACGAGGAGACGGTTGCGCGGGGTCAGCATTTGGAGGCCGAGCGTGCCCTGGCTGACTTGCCGGATTTGGAAGGGGCCCGGGCGGGCCTTGAGGATGTGAAGCTCACGGTTGAGGCGGCGCGGATGACGATGCTGACGCACCGTGCGGCCCATGATGAGCTGCGTCGGTCGGGCGAGGCGCGGACGAAACGCGCCCAAGAAGTGACCAAAGAGCTGAGCGGTTGGCGTCACCGGTTGGAAACGGCGGAGGCGCGGGCTTCTGAACTGACCGAGCGAAAGGTGGCGAGTGAGGCGGAGCTTGAAGCGGCCCGGACGACACCTGGCGAGGTTGCGGAGAAACGGGAAGCTTTGGCCGATGAGATTGAAAAGGCTGAGGACCGACGGAAGGCCGCGGCAGATGCGCTGGCGGAGGCGGAAACTGCGCTAAGGCAAGCGGTGGAAGCTGAGCGAGAGGCAGAGCGCGGCGCGGGCGCGGCGCGCGAGGCGCGTGCGCGTGCCGATGCCCGGTTTGAGGCGACCAAGGAGACGCTCGATGCCGCTGCAGAGCGCATTCAGGAGGCGCAAGATGTGTCGCCGCAGGAGCTGTTGGCGACGCTGGATCGAGATCCGGAGGCCATGCCCAGCGCCGAGCGGATTGAGGCGGATGTGGCGCGCCTGCGGCGGCAGCGCGATGCGCTAGGTGCGGTGAACCTGCGGGCTGAGGAAGATGCGCGCGAGGTGCAGACGGAGCGAGACAACCTGGCATCGGAGAAAGCTGACCTAGAAGGGGCAATCAACACGCTGCGGTCGGGCATTGCGAGCCTGAACAAAGAGGGCCGCGAGCGGCTGCTCAATGCGTTTGATGAGGTGAATCGCAACTTTATTTTGCTGTTCAAACACCTCTTTGGCGGCGGTGAGGCAAAGCTCGTCTTGGTGGAAAGCGAGGACCCGCTCGAGGCGGGGTTGGAGATCATGTGCCAGCCGCCGGGTAAGAAGCTGTCTACGCTTTCGCTTTTGTCCGGGGGCGAGCAAACGCTGACCGCGCTGGCACTTATCTTTGCCGTGTTCCTCGCGAACCCTGCGCCGATCTGTGTGCTCGATGAGGTTGACGCGCCATTGGATGATGCGAACGTGACCCGGTTTTGCGACCTGTTGGACGAGATGGCACGCCGGACGGATACGCGGTTTTTGATCATCACCCACCACGCGGTAACGATGAGCCGGATGGATCGGCTCTTTGGCGTCACGATGCAGGAGCAAGGCGTGAGCCAGCTCGTATCAGTGGACCTGCAAGGCGCGGAGAAACTGGTGGCATAGACGTCGTGCGGACGCTGTTTGCCTCGCGGCAAAGGCGCCCCGCCCGCCGTCCCATCGGCGCTTTATCGAGGGGGCTTTTCTGATTTAGAGGGCGGCCAGGAACGCCTGGGTTGGCCAAGCGTCGGCGGGGAAACCGAGGCGCTTTTGTTCAGCTTGGACAGCCGCGCGCGTGTTTCGCCCCAGAATGCCGTCGACGTCGCCCACATCATATCCGCGCGCCTGGAGCTTGGTTTGCAGCTCCTTCATCTCGGCGCCGCTGAGGCCGGGATCGGCGTTTCCTGCCGCATAGACCGGTGCGCCTTCGAGGCGGGTTGCGAAATAGGCAGCGGTCATGACGTAGACGAAGCTTTGGTTCCACTCAAAGAAGACGCGGAAGTTGGGGTAGGCCAGGAAGGCGGGGCCGTCCTTGCCCTGGGGCACGAGGAGCGAGGCATCGAGGTTTGCGAGGTCTCCCGCCCGGGGCTCAACCCCTTTAGCCGCCCAGTCAGCGGCGGGCAGGATCGTATCGAGCCCCGACAGCGCCCAATCGAAATCCTGGGGCGCGTTAACCTCTTGCAGCCAGGGCTCGCCCGCCTGCCAGCCCAGCGAGCGCAGCATGTTGGCCCCTGAAAGAAGCGCGTCGGGCGCAGACGTCTTGAGGCTCACCTGCCCGTCGCCATCCCCGTCTATCCCGCTTTCCAGGATGTCGGCGGGCAGCATTTGGACCATGCCGATTTCCCCCGCCCAGGCACCTGTGGTGCGGGCTGGGTCCATCCCGCCGCGCTCAAAGAGCTCCACAGCGGCAAGCACCTGCGGGCGGAAAAGCTCGGGGCGGCGGCAATCATGGGCCAGTGTGACAAGGGCGTTGCGGGTGTTGAAGTTGCCTTGGAAGCCGCCGAAGTCGGTCTCGAACGCCCAGAAGGCGGTAAGCACGCCTCGGCTCACGCCAAAGCGCCGCTCGATGTCGTTAAAGACGTTTGCGTAGCGATCGAGGTTCAGCCGGCCGTTATCGATGCGGTTCTGGCTGATGAGGGCGCGCGAGAAGTCGAGGAATGGCTTTTGAAAGACGCCTTGGGCGCGGTCGGCGCGGATGACCGCCTCATCGCGGGCGACACCAGCAAAGAACGCGTCGACGGTGGCTTGCGGGTGCCCCTTGGCACGGGCCTCATCCTTTAGGCCGTCTACGAAGGTTGTGAAGTTGCCGCCGCACTGCGCCTGGACGGAGGTTGCAAGGAATGTGAGGGCAAGGGCGGTGCGAAACATGGGCGTCCTTAAAAAATTGCTTCTACGGCGATGACGAGCGCGAGCGCGAGGGCCCAGGCGCGCCAGAGCGCGGATATGGCTCTTTCGATGTCTGGCGCGCGGAGATCATGCAAGCCATCGGGGTTCACAAATGGGAAATCACGCATCTCGCCCTCATAGGCACGGGGCCCGGAGAGGGCGATGTCGAGGGACCTTGCGAGGGCGCTTTCGGGCCAGCCTGCATTGGGGGAGCGGTGGCGCGGCGCTTCTGTTTTGACTTCTGGCCATCGTTTGATGGCCGAGTGTGAGGCAAGGATCAGGAGCGCAGTCAGGCGGGCAGGGACCCAGTTGATGAGGTCGTCGAGCTTGGCAGCGGCCCAGCCGAATTGGGAATGTTTAGGCGTGAGATATCCGATCATGGAATCTGCCGTGTTGACGGCTTTGTAGGCGAGCATCCCGGGCAGACCGGCTATGGCAAACCAGAAAATCGGGGCGATGACGCCGTCTGAGAGGTTTTCGGCGGCGCTTTCAATGGCCGCGCGGGAAACGGCAGCGTCGTCCATGGCGTTTGTGTCACGCCCGACGATCATCGCCACGGCGTCACGCCCTTCAGCCAGGGAAAGGCGCAGGCCGTCAGCGACGCTTTGCACGTGATCCACCAGGGAGCGCTGGGCGAGGAGAATGGCCGCGGCGACGGCTTCAAACGGCCACCCGAGCGCGGCGATAACTGCGCCGATGGCAATGCTGGCCGCCACGAGCCCAACGACAAGGGCGATGCCCTTGGCGCGTTTGCTGTCGCCTCTGTTCAGTCGTCTGTCGACCCACGCAATGGCGCGACCGATCAGAACAGCGGGGTGCGGCGCGCGATCCCAAAGCCAGCGCGGCTCGCCGAAGAGGGCGTCGAGGGCCATGGCAAGGGCAAGGGTCATGGCGCGGGTGAAACGCTTTTGCTTGCGCTCAGGGTCGGCTCCGCGGCCTTGACCGCCTGGATCAAGCGATCCCAACCCTTTGTCGGGGGAATGCCGACGCGCAGCCAGGTTTTTGAGTAGGGAAAGCTGCGCGTGAGGATGTGCTGCTCACAAAGTGCGTGCTTTGTGGCTTCCGCCTCGCCTGTTTCGTAGAGCCGGAAGAGCGACGTGCCGCCCACCAGGCGCGCGCCGCGTTGGATCATGAGCGTGTCGAGCGCATTCGCTCGTTCAGCCAAGAGAGCACGGGCCCGGCTGGCCCATTTGCCGTCTTCGAGCGCGGTGGCACCTGCGGCGAGGGCGGGGCCTGAGACGGCCCACGGGCCGATAAGGTCCTTAAGCGAGGGGCGGTTTTTGGGGGCGAGCGTGTCCGGGTGAGCGATGGCGAACCCTAAGCGCACGCCTGCAAGGCCCCAGAACTTGCCAAAGCTTTTGAGGACAATCGTGCCGGGCTGTGCGGTTTTGGCGATATGCGACTTGGCAGGGTCCACGTCGCAGAAACTTTCATCGATGATTGTGAGGCCGCTCGGGTGATCAAATTCCTTCGGCCAGAAGAGGCGGCCGTCTGGGTTATTTGGGTGAACGTGGACTTGGGTTGCGAGGGATGCGTCTTCCCCATTGATTGCGAAGCCATGGGCACTGAACGCTGCGGCGTGTTCGTTGTAGGTCGGCGCGGGAATGAAGACCTGATCACCAGCCGCAAGGGTGGGCATCTGGGCAATCAGCGCTGAGGCGCCTGGCGCGGCGACGATCTCCGCACTATCTGGGACGTTCCAAAAACCGCGCGCCGCGGAAAGGAGGCGCTTTTCAGCTGCGGTGTCTGGGAGTGCGCTCCAGGCCGACGGTGAAAAGTCGGGCAGCGGATAGGGGTCCGGGTTGATCCCTGTGGAGAGATCGAGCCACTCCTCGCGCCGTCCGCCATAGCGCGCGATGGCGGCGTCAAGCCCGCCGCCATGGTCTCTTTGCTCAGCGCCGCTCATGGGCGGCACATGACGTGAAGCTTAGGCCGCTTTCAAGACCCCGCGGCCATGGGGCTGCCACCAGTCGATATCGGGGTTGATCGGGATGATCCGGTGCGGGTTAATGCTTTCATGGCTGTAATGGTAGTGGCGCACGATGTGCTCCATGTTCACGGTGTCTGCCACGCCGGGCCACTGGTACAGCTCGCGCGAGTAGGCCCAAAGAGCCGGGAAATCGGTCAACCGCTTTTTGTTGCACTTGAAATGCAGGTGGTAGACCGCATCGAACCGAACGAGCGTTGTGAAGAGGCGCCAATCGGCCTCGGTCATGCGTTCACCCATGAGGTAGCGGTGGGCCGTGAGCCGCTCATTCAACCATTCCATCGTGTCAAAGAGCGGATGCACGGCGGCGTCATAGGCCTCTTGCGTGGTGGCAAAGCCTGATTTGTACACGCCGTTGTTGAACGTGTCGTAGATGCGAGAATTCACGGATTCGATTTCTTCGCGGATCTCTACGGGCCAGAGATCAAGCGTGTTGCCCGTGATGCCGTCAAAGGCGGAGTTGAACATGCGAATGATCTCAGAGGACTCGTTTGAGACGATTTTGCCCTGCTTTTTGTCCCATAGGATCGGGACTGTGACGCGGGTGGTCACGGTTGGATCGGCCTTTTGATAAATCTCCCGCGCGAAAGAAGAGCCGAAGAGGCTATCACCTGTGGCGCCGTGATCGTCCGTTTCAAAGGTCCAGCCATCCGCGAGCATGTCAGGGTGCACGGCATCGATGGAAATCAGATCTTCGAGGCCTTTCAGCTTGCGGAAGATGAGCGCGCGATGGGCCCAGGGACAGGCGTAGGAGACGTAGAGGTGGTAGCGGTCTGCCTCGGCCTTAAAGCCCGCGTCACCGCTTGGTCCGGCGCTGCCATCAGCGGTTACCCAGTTACGGAAGCCGGAATCTTGACGCTTGAAGGCGCCGCCTGTGGCCCGGGTATCATACCATTGGTCGACCCATTTTCCGTCTACGAGCAGTCCCATATCGCGTCTCCTATGTTGGAAAGGAGGTAGTCTGAACTCTGACGCACATAAATGCAGACCCGCGCGCGGGTAGGCTGCGGTGGCGCACAGGCATCCCGCCTGCTAGGGGGCGGCATGGCGCGTTCTCCCACCCTGGCTACGTTGATGGCGGCATCTGCATTGTCGGTCTTGTCGCTCAACATGTTTCTGCCCTCCCTCGCCCAGATCGCGCAGGAGTTTGAGGTGAGTTTCGCCACCGCGTCCTGGGCGGTCTCCGGGTATCTTGCCCTCACCGCTGGGCTTCAGCTGATCCTCGGGCCGCTTTCGGACCGGCTTGGCCGGCGGCCCATCGTGCTTTTTGGCACCGTCACCTTCGCGGCACTCTCAGTCGTTTGCGCTTTGGCGCAGGACTTTGCCACGTTTCTGGCTGCCCGCCTGTTTCAGGGCGTTGTCATCGCGGGTTCGACCATGGCGATGGCGTCTGTCCGCGACACGTCGGAACCCGCGGAGGCCGCTAGCCGGATCTCTTGGGTGGCGATGGGCATGGCCGTGGGGCCAATGATCGCGCCGATGATTGGGGGGGTGCTCGACGCCAGCTTTGGGTGGCGCTCGGTTTTCTGGTTTCTGAGC
>JBCCYG010000073.1:0-9454 GCA_039190145.1 Pseudomonadota bacterium
AGGCCGCCATCGCGGGTCAGCTCTTCGGCATTGTATACAGGCACGCCATCATCTGGGCGTTCCTTAACCTCGCGCGGAAAATCTACCACCACCATAGGCCCCCAAACTCCTCTGTTTCGACCAAGTCTTCTACAATGTCCCAATCGCCGAAGGGTGCCCGAAGGAACCCCATGAGGCCAAACAACACCGCCCAACCATCATCCTGTTCTCGCCATCCGGCGCGCGCAGAGGTTGTGTGGGTCGTGTCAGCCATCAATCTCGTCTCTTGACTACATTTCAAGCAGAGATCGTTCTCCGCCCGTGCATCATTCCTGAGTGAAACACTCTGAACTGTCAATCTGACTTTTTTTGTCGGGAATTATTTTTCCAACAAATTTCGCCACTTCCCCCGGTATTGCCGGGCAAAAGAGTGCGGTCGGGCAGAATTTCGCTGAAATTGGCGAGCCCTCGCGTCGCTTTGCCGCGCAACAAAACAAGGCAGTTTTCAGTTCATCGCCGCAAAGGGATCGCGCTTTTGCGCGGCGCGGTAGCGTTTCGGGGTCTCCCCGAAGCTGCGCGCGAAGAGGCGGTAAAAGTAGCTCGTATTCTCAAATCCGCAGAGCGACGCGATGGTCTCGATGGAGGTGTCCTCTGTCCGCAAGAGCCGCGCCGCATGATCGATGCGAATCCGATTGATGTAATCTGTGGGCGTCACGCCAAGCACATCGCGACAGGTCCGGCAGACATGCTCATGGCTACGTCCGGCGGCGGCGATGAAGCCCGGCGCGCCCTGACTGAACACCTCGATATTCTGCGCGGCCGAGCAAGCCGCCGAAAACCACGCGGGCCCCGTGGTAACGATATGAGGCTCGGGTACGGTGACGCGATTGACGAGCGTCAGCAGGAACTCCTCAATCCGCGCCAGCGCGCGGTCTGTCGTCTGAAGCTGTGCCGCCACCCCAAGCGCGCGCTCGAACTGACGCGGCCCCAGCGTGTGAAGCTCGGGCAGGGGGCTCGTGGCGGCAAAGAAGCGCCCGGCGATGACATCCGCGTATCGCCTAAGAAGGTGCTCCGCTGTGTCCTGGCGGAACATCACATTGACGATCTCGCAGCCCGACCGCGCCGCGCGGAAGGCATGGGCGTCCGCCGGGCGGATGAACATCAGCTGACCCTGCTCCAGGTTCTGCAGGGTCCCATTGATCCAATGCGCCGTGCGCCCCTTGGTGATCAGGAACACCTCAAAGAAGTCGTGATCATGGGCCTTCGCGGGGAACCGCTTCGACAGCGCCTTTCGGGCATAGTGAAAGGTTTCCCCCGCATTCAGATAGGCTTCGAGCCGATAGGTTTCCGTTTCCATGGGCCAATATTAGCGAACTTCTGCGGCAATGCAGCGTAAAAATATCAAAATAGTACAGCCTTACGTCAACCGACAGCGCTGCGATGCAAAAAAATTAGGCAGTATCGTAACGGCATAACAAGGCATCGATTCATGGTTACCGAAACCTTAGCTCAGCCCGACCTGTCCTTCGCGCCGGTCTTCAATCCAGCGCCCAAGCGGCTCTCCCCCGCTCAGGTCGGGCTGTATAATGCGCAGGGTTTCGTGCAGCCCTTCGACGTCTTCTCTGCCACCGAAATCGCCGAAATCCGCACCTATATCGACGGGCTGATGCGCGATGCGGGCGAGGCGGGCGCCTATGGCATCAACTGCTACCAGGCGCGCCTCGCGGGCCTATGGGATATCGCCACGGATGCGCGCATCCTTGACCATGTCGAGGATCTCATCGGTCCCAACATTCTGTGCTGGGCCACCGCGATCCTGTCGAAAAAGCCCCATGACCCCAAAGCCGTCCCCTGGCACCAAGATGCCAGCTTTTGGAAGCTATCGCCCGCGCGCACCGTCACCGTCTGGCTCGCCATCGATGACGCAGACGCCGCCAACTCGGCCATGCGCTTTATCCCCGGGACCCATGACAAAGGCGCCTTCCGCGTCCGCGCTACCCAGGGCGGCAAGGCCGTCTTTCATCAGGAAACCGCCGGCGCCGATGTGCTCGGCGCGCCCTTCACCAATGAACTCAAAGCAGGCCAGATTTCGCTCCACGCCGACATGCTCGTCCACGGCTCGCTTGCCAATGAAAGCGACCGCCGACGCTGCGGCTTCACGCTCCGCTACTGCCCGCCCGAGGTCGAGATCACCGATGAAAGCTGGGCCCAGGGCGTCGAGGCGATCCTCTGCCGCGGCGAGCCTGGCAGCTGGATGACCCACCCGCGCCCGGACAACGACGACATCACGCAAACCTCCTCTCCCCACGTGGTAGGCAACAACTAGATGCAGATCACCTGGTACGGACACGCAGCTTTCGGGCTCGCGCCAGAGCACGGCCCCCGGGTCATCACCGACCCATACACGCCCGAGGGCGTCGGATACGCCCCGATCACAGAAGAGGCAGACCTCGTCATTATCTCCTCTGACGATGACGACGCACATTGCCGGGCGGACCTAATCAACGGTGCACCAGAGGTCATAAACGCCCTCAAGGTGGCCCAGAATGGCGGTAGCCACGGGGCCCAGGGCGTTGAGGTCACCGCCATCGAGGCCGCCGAGTGGGACGACCACCCGACCCACGAGATCCCCGGCCAAAACGGCATGTACCGCTTTGAACTCGACGGCATCAAATGCGCCCATATGGGCGATGTCGGGAACCCGCTCACCCTCGAGCAGCAGGATTTCTTTGCCGATACCGATGTGCTTTTCGCACTCGCTGGCGGCTATCTGACGATCCTGTTGCCGGACCTCATGGAGATGATCGAGCGCGTCAAACCGCGCCTTGTGATCCCGATGCATTTCCGCACGCTCACATACAAGCCGCGTAACACGATGTGGATCGAAAGCTTCTTGAGCCACTTCGACGACGACGCGGTGGACTTCGCCTGTTCACCTAGGGTCAACTTGGCCCATTCGGATTTGCCTGACAGCACGCGCGTCCTCGTCATGGACTACCTGCGATGAGGCAATGATCACACTTCAGGGGCGGTAAACGCCCGATACTTTTGGGAGGAAGTAAATGAAAAAACTGCTCGTAACCGCGTCGGCTTTGGCCCTCACCGGCACCCTGGCCAGCGCCCAAAGCGTTGCCCGCGAAAACACGGTCATCTTTGACCTCGACCGCACGATCCAGGACCCGTCAAACTTCAACTGGTTCACGCCCGGCACCAAACGGATGCACGGCGCCCACCAAACGATGTGGGAGCCGCTCTTTATCCTCAACTACGGCACGGGAGAGCTTGACCCGTGGCTGGCCACGGGGGCAGAGGCCAACGCGGACTCCACCGAATTCACCGTGACCCTCCGCGAGGGGGTTGAATGGTCCGACGGCGAGGCGTTCAACGCCGATGACGTGGTCTTCACCGTCAACATGGCCCTGACCAATGAGGAGATTTCCTCCCGCGAGGCCTCCACAATCCGCGCCCAGGTCGCCTCCGTGGAAAAGATGGACGACCTGACCGTTAAATTCACGCTCAACTCGGCCAACCCGCGCTTCCTCGTCGAAAATTTCGGCGTGCGCATCTTCGGCTCTTTCCTCGTCATGCCAGAACACATCTGGGGCGATCAGGACCCGGCGACCTTTGCCTTCTCCGAGCCTGTCGGCACGGGCCCCTACACGTTCACGAGCGCCGCGTCGAACCGGGCCATCTGGGACCGCAACGACGATTGGTGGGGTGCCAAGACCGGCTTCATGGACCTGCCCGCACCTGAGCGCGTGATCTTCCTGGAGTCTGGCGGCGAGGAAAGCCGTGCGCAGCTGATTGCCTCCAACCAGCTCGATGCGGCGCAGAACGTGACCATCGGCACGTTCGAGGCCGTGCAGGCCCAGAACCCTGCGGTCATCGCCTGGCACGACGGCTTCCCCTACGCCGCCTCCGACCCCTGCGCGCGTCAGCTCGAGATCAACACCACCGTCGCCCCCTGGGACAGCGCCAATATGCGCAAGGCCGTGGCCACGATCATCGACCGCAGCCAGATCGTGAACGTGGCCTATGAGGGCACGACGGAAGCCTCCCGCACGATGTTCGCGCAATACGGCTCCATGGCGCCCTTCATCGACGCCGTGGTCGAGGCTGGCTATGGGCTCCCCGCCCGGGGTGACGCCGCCGCCGGTCAGGCGCTCATCGAGGCCGAAGGCTGGGTTAAGAACGGCGACTATTACGAGAAGGACGGCGAGCGGCTGAGCGTGGACATCCATGTGAACTCCGCGTCCACCGAATACACTCGCACCATCGATGTCATTGTCGAACAGCTGCAACGCGCCGGGATCGACGCGAAAGCGGTGCCGGTCGAAAACGGGGTATTCTGGGGCGAGGTGCTGCCCTTCGGCGCCTATGAGATGTCCTACTCCTGGCTATCTTGCGGCTCGGTGAATGAGCCCTGGGCCTCCATGGGACGCTACACGACCAAAGACGTGGTGCCGGTAGGTGAACGCTCGCCCGGCTTCAACAACACGTCTCGTTGGGACGGCCCGGCGGCAGAGGCTTACTCTGCCATCGTCGATGAGATCGCGTCAAAGCCCTTGGGCGATCCGTCGGTGCCCGCGATGGTGGCCGAAGCGTATCAGTATCTCGATGCCGAGATGCCGTTCATTCCGCTGGCCCAGGCCTCCAAGCTCATCCCGTTTAACGAGACCTATTGGACGGGCTGGCCCACCAACGACAACTACTACAACCATCCGTTCTTCTGGTGGAACCACACTCATCAGATCATCCACAATCTGGAACCGGCTGGCTGATGTGTCGGGTGCGCCTGCGCACCACGCGAAAATGTCGCGGGCAGTTTTGCCCGTGACCCTCTGCCACAGCGGGGGAGAAGCGCCGGAGCACGGGTTGTGTACGCACTGTGTACCGCTTGTGCCTGCGCCGATCCGTCACAATGAGGAGGAAAGGCATAATGGGACGCATCCCTAGGGATTACTTAATCAATCGTCTGACGACGCTGGTTTTGACCATTTTGATCGCCGCGACGATCATCTGGATCATCCCGCGGCTCTCTCCTGTGGACCCTGCGGAGATCGCTCTGGGCCGCATGGCCGCAGGCGCGGGCGCGGTGGCTAATTCTGAGGAAATTCTGGCGCAGCTTCGCGCTCAGATGGGGATAGACCAGCCGCTTATCGTTCAGTATTTCAAGTACTTATCAGGCGCTCTTGTCTTTGATTTTGGCCTGTCCACCGCCGCGTTTCCAACGCCCGTTTCCACCCTCATCCTCAACGCGTTGCCCTGGACGCTGGGTCTGATGATCCTGTCGCTCCTGATCACGTTCTTTATCGGCAACCTTCTGGGCGCGCTCATGGTGTGGGAGAAATCGCCCAATCTCGTGAAAGTGGCGATCCCAGCCGCGATGGTATTTACCTCAATTCCACCAATACTTTCCGGGCTCCTCCTCATGTGGATTTTCTCGGCCCAGTTGCAGTGGTTCCCGCTCACCGGCGCCTACTCGATCTTCGTCGAACCGGGCTGGAGCTGGGAATTCGTGAACTCGGTGCTTTACCACGGTTTTCTCCCCGCGCTCTCCATCGTGATCGTCACTTTCGGCTTCTGGGCGCTTGGCATGCGCGGCCTCATGATCACGGTTCAAGGGGAGGATTACGTGACCCTCGCCAAGGCCAAAGGGCTCCGACCCAGTTACATCCTTTACCGCTACATGATCCGCAACGCGATCCTCCCGCAAATCACTGCTTTTGCTTTGAAAATTGGATTGCTCATCGCGGGACAAGTGCTCGTGGAACGCATCTTTGCCTATAACGGCATGGGTAAGCTGCTCTACGATGCGATCCTCAATCAGGACTTCCCCGTCATCCAGGGCGTGAGCTATGTGATCATCTTGATGACGGCGCTGAGCGTCTTCCTCGTCGATCTGCTGTACCCATTCATCGATCCTCGCATCAGACATGAGGCCGCGTGATGACTGATCAAGCAGAGCCGCTTACCCGTGCTGAAAGACGCCAGGCTAAGCGCCTGAAAAGGTTTGATAATCCGTGGTTGAACCCAAAGCTTCTTTGGGGCGTTGGCATCCTCCTCGGGATCGTGGCCCTTGGCCTGCTCGGCCGCGTGTTCTGGGACCCCGAGCTTGTTTTCGTCGGCTCCGGCATGCCCCGCCAGACGCCTCTCGGCTTTGAAAACATCCGCGGCCAGGCCGGTACGCTCGCCCATCCGCTCGGCACCGATGGTGGCGGCAGAGACCTGCTCGCGCTCCTCATCATAGGCGCGCCCAATACGCTTTTTGTCGGTCTCCTCGCGTCTCTCATTGGCATGACCATCGGGATTTTCCTCGGTTTTTCAGCGGGTTTCATCGGGGGGCGCACCGATGACACGATCCGTGTGCTCGCCGATGTGATGATCACGATCCCGCCGCTCCTCATCCTCGTCGTCTTCCAGTCGAGCTTTGGCGATGTCAGCCTCACCATGATGGCGCTCCTCATCGCGGGGTTTGTCTGGCAATCGCCCACGCGCCTCATCCGCGCCCAGGTGCTCTCGATGAAGCAATCGGGTTACGTCCAGATGGCGCAGCTTTCAGGCGCGAGCACGTTCCACATCATGTTCCGAGAGATGATGCCCAACCTCGTGCCGTACCTCTTCGGCAGCTTCATCGCCTCGGTCACAACCTCCATCGTCACCGCCGTGGGCCTCGAGGTCCTAGGTCTCGGTCCGCAGCGCATCCCTACGCTCGGTCGTACGATCTATGAGGCGATCAATGCCGGGGCGCTCATCCAAAACCTGTGGTGGTGGTGGGGTCTGCCGACGCTGCTCCTTGCGACCATGTTCATCGGCCTTCTGCTGATCAATCTGGGCCTCGATGAAGTATCGAACCCGCGGTTAAGGAAATTGTCATGAGCCTCGATGACACTCCCGCAAAGCCGGTCCTGACGCTCAAGGACCTCTCCATCGAGTTCCCGACGCCCAAAGGCGTGGTGCAGGCGGTCAATGGCCTGAACCTCACCATCGAAAAGGGCCGTCGAGTGGGCTTCATCGGTGAGTCTGGCTCTGGCAAGACCACGACGGCCCTTGCCGTCATGCAGATGCTCGCGGAGCCGGGCAGGGTAGCGGCGGGGACTATTGACCTGGCTGGCACGGATATGCTCGCGCTCGGTGAAGAAGACATGCGCCGCGCGCGGCTGTCCGCTGTGGCCTATATCCCGCAAGGGGCGATGAACTCGCTCAATCCGGTGATGGGCGTGGAGCCCCAGATGTGGGACGCGATCATCGCCCATGAGGGCAAGCTCTCCCGCGAGGAGCTCAAGCAACGCTCAGATGCCGCGCTCGCCTCGGTCGGGTTGCCGGATCACAGCGGTCAGCTTTTTCCCCACGAGCTCTCCGGCGGCATGAAGCAACGCGTCTGCATCGCCATGGGGCTCATCCTCAATCCCGATCTGATCATCGCGGACGAACCCACAAGCGCGCTCGATGTGGTCACCCAACGGCAAGTGATGCAGACGCTAAAAGACATTCAGAAGGAGATCGGCTCGGGCCTCATTCTCATTGGCCATGATATGGGGCTCATGGCGCAGTCAGTGGATGAACTGGCCGTTCTCAAAGATGGCGAGCTCGTCGAGCACGGGACGGTCAAGCAGATCATCGAGAACCCGCAACATCCCTACACCCAGGACCTCATTTCGTCTGTTCCGCTTGTGGGCGGCGAGAGCTTCCTCAACCCCGACCGCAACGCGCCCGCGCCGCAGAGATCGTCCAAAGAGCCGCTCCTCAGGTTTGACAACGTTCGCAAGAATTACGGCTCCGTCACAGCGCTTCACCCGATGTCCTTCACGCTCGAGGGTGACACGCCGCAGATCATCTCGATTGTGGGGCAATCGGGTTCTGGTAAGTCGACCATGGGGTCGATCATGCTGGGCTTTAATCCGCCGAGCGAGGGCAGGGTGCTCTTTGAGGGGCAAGACGTGGCAAAGATGAACGCGGCGCAGTCCCTCGAGTTCCGCAAGAACGTGCAGGCGGTGTTTCAGGACCCCTACGCCTGCTTCAATCCGTTCTATCGCGTGAACCACGCCCTCAAGTTTCCGTTCAAGCAGTTCGGCCTCGCTAAGTCGGAAGCCCATACGCAACAAGCGATGGAAGAGGCCTGCGCCGCGGTGGGGCTTGACCCCGATCTTGTGCTCTCCCGCTACCCTCACCAGCTCTCCGGCGGTCAGCGCCAGCGGCTCATCGTGGCCCGCGCGCTCATGCTATCGCCCAAGCTGCTCATCGCGGATGAACCAGTGAGCATGGTCGACGCGTCGCTTCGCGCGACAATCCTGTCGAATATTTATGATCTGAAAGACAAATACGGCATCTCAATCCTCTACATCACCCATGACCTCGCGACGGCTTATCACGTGTCGGATTATGTCATGGTGCTCTTTAAGGGCCATGTGGTGGAGGCTGGGCCGCCGAAAGAGGTGATCGGTGCACCGCAACACCCTTACACCCAGCTCCTGATCGACTCGATCCCTTGGCCCGATTTGGGCCGTGCTTGGGGCGAGCAAGGTTGGGATCCAGACGAAAAACGTGCCGAAGCGGAGAAAGCCGCGGCGGTCATGCGGGGCGAGATCAGGGGGTTTGAACTCTCCGCCCATGGATGACTTGCACAAGGTGAGCAGCGCAGGCGCGGCGAGTGCTGAACGCGACCGGCGTCAACGGGCGCTTCACCGGCTCCGCCTGACCCGAGAGAAAGTGGGCGCTAGGCTCGATCTCATCGCGCCAATGGTCCACCGCAGAAGCGCGCCGCTTCCGCCTTTGCGTATCCTTGAACTCGACGGGCCCACGATCACACCGCCGCTCGATGCCCCGAATGAAGACTGGCCGGCGATCCCGCATCACAGTTATTGGGGGCGGGCTAACCTGAACTTTCTGATGAAGGTACGGTTGACGATCCCGGAAAGCTGGGATGCGCGGCGCTTGGCTCTGCATCTGCCACTCGGGGTCTTGGGCGATATCTTCAACCATCCCGAAGCAGTGGTTTACCTGGACGGTGAGCCGCTGGGCTCCGCGGACCGCTATCACCATGTGATCCCGATCCCAGAACGATTTGCTGATGGGCGCGAACATGAGCTCGCCCTCCATGGCTGGACCGGCCTCGCGGGCTGGCCGCCCGACCCTGAGAGTCGTGCGCAGCTCTATATGGGCGCGCCGGCCTTGGTGGAGCGCTGCCTGGACACGCTCGATTTCGTGCGGCTGGCAAAGGCCGTCCACGAGACAGCTACGCTCAATGACGATCCCAATCTCATCGCCGTGCTCGACGCAGCCTTTGGTGTGCTGGATACGCGAGACCCGCTTGGGCATCTTTTTTACGCCTCGGTGCCCGGCGCGCTGGTGACCCTGCGAGGGGCGCTTCTGGAGGCAGGGGCAGCAACGGACGTGACCCTCCACGGCGTCGGTCATGCGCATATGGATGTGGCCTATCTGTGGACGATCGACCAGATCCGGCTCAAGAACCAGC
>JBCCYG010000074.1:0-9447 GCA_039190145.1 Pseudomonadota bacterium
CTCCGAGATCACGCAGGGTCTGAAAGCGATTGCGAAGGAGCTTGATATACCCGTGATAGCCCTCTCCCAGCTGTCGCGGCAAGTCGAGGCACGCGACGACAAGCGCCCGCAGCTTTCAGACCTGCGTGAATCTGGTTCTATTGAGCAAGATGCCGATGTCGTCATGTTTGTGTTCCGGGAGGAATACTATGCGGAGCGGGAAAAGCCTTCGGAGGACAAGCTAGAGGAAATGGCGGCCTGGCAAGAGCGGATGGACCGTCTGCATGGCAAAGCAGAAGTCATCATTGGCAAGCAGCGTCACGGCCCGATCGGCACCGTCGAGTTGAGCTTTGAGGGACGCTTTACGCGCTTTGGTAATTTGGCTCGACCGTATCAGCAGAGCCAGGAAAGAGATTTCTAAGGCTGACGTGCGCCGATTTCTTTACCCAAACCGCCGAGAGTTCCTTGCCATGAGTGCAGCCGCGGCAACGCCTGTGTCTGCAAACATTTCGCCGTGGTACGTCCCTGCGGAAGAAGAACCGCACATACGTACGTTTATGCAATGGCCCGTATCGCTCCGCGTCTATGGCTTCGGTGGCTTCCTTAGCGACGTACAGGACACGATCGCCGAAATCGCAAATACGATCTCCGAGTTCGAGCCCGTGATCATGCTGGCAGATGAGGGCGACCATGCCGCCGCCCGGCGGCAGCTGAGCACCGATGTAGCTTTATGGCCCGTCCCGACGGAAGACCTTTGGGCCCGCGACAGCGGCCCCCTCTTCGCCAGTGACGACCTCGGTGAGCAACGCATCCAGTCCCTGAATTTCAATGGTTGGGGCAATAAACAAGTACACCGACGCGACGGACAAATCGCAGCGCGCGTTGCTGAAATTCTGGAGCTCGACCTTGCAGTCTCGCCGATCACTGGCGAGCCGGGGGGCATTGAACAGGACGGCCACGGCAACCTAATCGCCCATGAAAGTTCTTGGATCATCGACAACAGAAACCCTGGCATGAGCAAAGCCTCCGTCACTGAGGCTCTTTTACATGCTTATGGCGCCGACCGATTGGTGTGGGCGCCGGGCGTGCGCGAGCTCGACATAACTGACTACCATATCGACAGCTTGGCACGGTTTACCGGCCCGGGACGCATCCTCATCAATCTTCCCGATGAACCTATCCCCGGGGAGCCGTATCACGAAGCAGCCCTTGAGACCCACGACATCCTTAAGGCAGCCGGTTTTGATATCGAAGTCATCCCCGAGCCGAACCGTCGCCGTGTCCGTAGCGAGGATTTCGTTGCGTCATACGTAAACTATTATGTGTGCAATGGCGCGGTCATCGCCGCGCAGTTTGGCGATCAAGCAACCGACGAGATCGCAGCCGACGCCCTTGCCCGCCATTATCCCGGGCGTGAGATCGTCATGCTCAATGCGGATAATCTGGGCGAAATTGGCGGCGGGATCCACTGCGCCACCCAACAACAGCCTGTGCCGTAACAAGCGCGCTTTCCCGGTTGACGCCACCCGAGGCCCCAGAGACAAGCACGCCATGGGAACCGCCACACTCACCATCGATCTTGCCGCCATTGTTGCTAACTGGCGAGCGCTCGATGCGATGACGGCCAGCGAAACGGCTGCCTGCGTGAAGGCGGATGCCTACGGTCTTGGCTGCGAAAAGGTTTCACGCGCGCTGAGAAAAGCAGGATGCCAGACATTCTTTGTTGCGGTCGCCGAGGAAGGCGCTGCGCTGCGCAATACACTCGGTGACGACGCGCGCATCTGTGTATTTGGCGGCCATATGCGTGGCGACACAGATATGATCGGTGACCTGAGTCTCATCCCTATGCTCAACTCCCTCGAGCAGGTGACGCGGCACATGGAGGCGCTTCCCGGGGCCCCTTTTGGCATTCAGCTCGACAGCGGGATGAACCGCCTTGGGATGGAACCAGCTGAATGGGCCGCGATTAGGGACATGGTGCTGCCGCAGGAACCGTTTCTTGTCATGTCGCACCTCGCCTGTGCAGACGAGCCCAACCACCTTATGAACGCGCAGCAACTCGCGGCATTCCAGGAGATGGCAGCAGGTGTCGAGGCCCCGCTCTCGTTGGCCGCGACTGGGGGCATAATCCTGGGTGACAGCTTCCACTTTGACATGAGCCGACCGGGCATTGGCCTATACGGCGGCGCACCTTTCGCGAACGCTGAACCAGTTGTGCGGCTATCGCTCCCTGTGATCCAGACGCGAGAGCTCGAAATCGGGGAGACTGTCGGCTACGGCAATATCTGGCGAGCGACGCGCCCGAGCAAGATCGCAACAGTCTCAGGCGGCTACGCGGACGGGCTCATTCGAGCAATTGGGCGCTCTATTCAGCTTTACGACGACGATAAACCCTGCCCACTTGTGGGCCGCGTCTCGATGGATCTCATCACGGTAGACATCACTGATCTTACCCGCGAACCCGAGAGCCTCGACATCCTATGCTCTGATCAAGGCATAGACGACCTCGCCACGGCGGCCGGAACGATAGGCTATGAAATACTGACCTCTCTGGGGGCCCGCTACGAGCGGCGCTACATCGGAAACTAATGCTAGGCAGCGTCGCTTCTCTCGGTCGCATGGTTTTAGGCGCCTTCGCCGGCCTTGGACGGGTCACGCTCTTTGCGCTAAGCACGATTAGACACATGCTCACACCTCCTTTCTACGTTAAGGAGTTCGGGCAGGCGGTTCTCACAATTGGATATTTCTCCCTGCCAGTGGTTGGCCTCACAGCGCTCTTCACCGGCGGCGCGCTGGCACTGCAAATCTACTCAGGCGGTGCGCGCTTTAATGCAGAGGCGGTCGTGCCCACCATCGTCGCCATCGGCATGGTTCGCGAATTGGGGCCAGTGCTCGGCGGCCTAATGGTGGCTGCCCGCGTTGCCAGTTCCATCGCAGCCGAAATCGGCACGATGAAGGTCACGGAGCAGATCGATGCACTCGTCACACTGTCCACGAACCCGATGAAGTACCTGACTGTGCCACGGGTACTGGCCGCAACGCTCTCTGTGCCTGTCCTCGTCGCCGTTGGCGACGCCATCGGCATCATGGGCGGCTACCTCGTTGGGACGACACGCCTAGGGTTCAACTCTGCGGCCTATCTTACCAACACGCTGGACTTCCTCGAGTTCTGGGACGTCGCCTCTGGCCTCGTCAAAGGGGCAGTGTTCGGCTTCCTCATCGCGCTCATGGGTTGCTACTACGGCATGAACTCTGGCCGGGGCGCGCAAGGCGTAGGCGCCGCTACAAAAAGCGCGGTCGTGGCGGCATCGGTCCTCATCCTCGCCTCGAACTACATCCTGACGGAGCTCTTCTTTGCGGCATGATCGATCTTAGCGGCATAAAGAAATCCTTCGGGAGCAACCACGTGCTGCGTGGCGTTGATCTCAAAGTGGAGCGCGGCAAGAGCTGCGTGATCATTGGTGGCTCCGGCACAGGAAAGTCAGTCGCGCTCAAGTGCATCCTTGGGCTCGTGACCCCGGACGTTGGCACGATCACCGTGGACGGCTCGGACGTGACAGCCCTACCCCGCGATGCCTTTCTCGCCCGCTTTGGCATGCTCTTCCAAGGTGGCGCACTCTTTGACTCGCTGTCAGTTTGGGAGAACGTGGCGTTTCGACTGCTGCGCGGCTCGCTTAAGCGCCCTCGGGACGAGGCCCGCGAGATCGCCATCGAAAAGCTCCGGCGCGTCGGCCTCAAGCCTGATGTCGGGGACCGCTTCCCAGCAGAGCTGTCTGGCGGCATGCAAAAGCGCGTGAGCCTTGCGCGCGCGATCGCTGCCGAGCCGGAGATCATCTTTTTTGACGAACCCACAACTGGCCTCGACCCTATCATGTCGGGCGTCATCAACGATCTTATTCGAGAGATCGTTGTTGAAATGGGTGCCACGGCCATGACAATCACTCATGACATGAGCTCTGTCCGCGCTATCGCGGATCAGGTCGCGATGCTTCACGGTGGAGTAATCCAATGGCAAGGCCCAATTGCGGACCTAGACAGCACCCAAGACCCCCATATTCGCCAGTTTGTCGGCGGGCTTGCAGACGGTCCCATCGAAGCTGTCCGCTGAGCCCATTGGTCGCGATAGGTTAACGAAGCGTTTCCACGCTGCCCTTAGGTCATTATCTACATGCGTGGTATCATCTGGTGTGTTGGGGGATGTAATTGTGCAAAGTCTTTTTGAAATTGCCCGCGGCTTCGCGGGCTCGCTCAGAGTTTTATCAGCTCTCTATATTGGTTTGCTGGCAGGCTTCGCGCTGATTTCAGTGGCTTTGGCGAGCACTGGTCAGTGGAATTGGTTGGAGCTGCAAGTCCCCGGTTGGGGCCTCGGAATTGCACCGGGAGCCCTCGTGCAAATATGCGCTGCCGGGCTTGCAGTCGCCCTGCTCTTTTACCTGCCGGCCGCTTTAAAAATCATGCAACTTGACCACGCTCATCGCCGCTTCCAGCTTACTATGGAAGATGTGAGCAAGGCATATCATATCAGCCATAGCGCAGACCGTGCCGGTGCGTTCTCTCTGTCTTCTGAGTTCGATGCGGTCAGAGAGCGTATGATGTATCTCAGGGATCATCCCGACTTGGCGGGGCTCGAGCCCGATGTCATCGACGTTGCAGCCCAGATGAGTGTCGTAAGCCGCGATCTAGCCGAGACATACTCTGATGAGCGCGTGGAACGCGCTCGGGCTGTTCTCCGGCAGCGTCAAAACGAAATCCTAGACCTTCAAGAGCGTATCGCTCAGGCGAGAAAGATCACGGACGATCTGAAACGGTGGACAAACCAGGTAGAGGTAGAGCGTGCGGTGGCAGAGCAACAAATCACTCAGCTCACTGCAGATTTGGAGGACATTTTGCCAGAGATCGAAAACGCGGTGCAGAAACGGCCTCGTCGGAAGGCGGCAACTGTGACATCGATCATCAAGCCGGGCTCCGCCTCTCTGCAAAAGGCCGCGGAGTAATTGCAGGCAGCACTTGTCTGGGCGAACCTGTCTCTCTTGGTACTCTACCCGATAGCCTGGTTTGCCCCTCTTATGCGTGCTGGCCTTCTACCGATCGTTGGCTTGTCAGAAGTGTCGGTCATGTCCGGCCTGCAAGCGCTCTGGAGATCAGATATTTTTCTAGCTTTAATCGTCACGATTTTTGCTCTTTTGGCGCCATACGTTAAGACCATCGGCATGGCACTTCTGCACTTCAACCTGATAAACAGGCGCTTGTCACCGTTTCTCAGCGTACTAAGCAAGCTTGCCATGGCGGACGTGTTTTTGATCGCACTCTATATCGTCGTCGCGAGGGGCGTGGGCGTAGGGCGCGTAGAAACGGCCTGGGGTCTTTATCTCTTCACCGCCTGCATACTCGCTTCCATCGCTATCCAGATGCTCAGCAGCCCTAAGAAGGCTTAGTTTCGCGCTGCCCAATTCTTACAAGCATTGCTAAGGCGCTTTAACCTGCGTTCATAGGTCAGGTTATCCCGATCGAGATCGCGACTAAGCCGTTTGCCCATCCCCGTGGCACACTTGCCGAGCCCATCAGCGTGATTTGAAGTGCCCGAGCCCACGCTGGTTGCAATGGCGAGCCCGAGTGCCACCAAAGCCGCCGTGAGGACCACCCAATCCACAGTCACTGCGCCGCTATCGTCGCGCGCAAATGCGCAGAACTTGGACCTCGTCATACCACTCACCTTTTACCGTTTACGCTCGCGGAGGTGGCAGGAGAGTGTGGTTCTTTCTTGGCTAAGCCGCGGAACTTTGATGGTTAAGGCTGGCTTAACGACGCCGACGGTGAGAGGCTCAAGCTCGAAACGCATCCCCGACTTGCCTCCCGGCGGGCCAATCGCGCTATGCTCGTAATGCCGACCAACATACACCAAGCCTTGCCGCTCGCGCGCGAGAAAGGCATGACACCGAAATGGCAAAACCTTCGTTCACCTGCTCGTCTTGCGGCGCTGTTTTCTCCAAATGGGCGGGCAAATGCGAGGCTTGCGGTGAGTGGAACACCATCCAAGAGGAGGCGCCGCTCTCTGCCGGGCCTGGCACCAAATCACTTGGGCAGAAGCGCGGCAGAGCAATCAACCTCACGGATCTTGCGACGGAGGAGGCACCGCCATCGCGCACCGAGGCAGGTGTTGCAGAGCTTGACCGTGTCCTCGGCGGCGGTCTCGTGCAGGCTTCCGCGCTGCTGGTCGGCGGCGACCCTGGCATCGGAAAGTCCACACTGCTCCTTCAGGCCGCAGCGCGCTTTGCACGAAACGGGCTCAAGGTCATTTACATCTCCGGCGAGGAAGCGGCGGCCCAGGTGCGCATGCGGGCCCAGCGCCTGGGGCTCACCGACAGCCCTGTCATGCTCGCAGCCGAAACGAACCTAAGAGACATTCTGACCACGCTCGACACAGAGAAGCCCGACCTCGCAATCATCGACTCAATCCAGACCATGTGGGCCGACCACGTGGAGGCCGCCCCTGGCTCGGTAAGCCAGGTCCGCTCCGCCGCGCACGAACTCACATCCTTCGCAAAGCGCAAAGGCATCGCAGTCATCATGGTTGGGCATGTGACAAAAGAAGGTCAGATCGCAGGCCCCCGCGTCGTCGAGCATATGGTCGACACGGTTCTCTATTTCGAAGGTGAGCGCGGCCATCAGTTTCGCCTGCTCCGCGCGGTCAAAAATCGCTTCGGCCCGGCTGATGAGATCGGCGTCTTTGAGATGACTGGCAAAGGCCTTGTGGAGGTCAAAAATCCCTCGGCACTCTTTCTTTCCCAACGCGGTGCGGCAACGCCAGGCTCGGTCGTCTTCGCAGGCATCGAAGGCACCCGGCCCGTCCTCTGCGAGATCCAGGCGCTCGTGGCCCCCTCCCCCCATGCGCAACCTAGGCGATCAGTGGTCGGGTGGGATGGCTCTCGCCTCGCGATGATACTTGCCGTCCTAGAAGCGCGCTGCGGCGTGCCGTTTACTGGTCTCGACGTTTACCTCAACGTCGCCGGCGGCATGCGGATCTCAGAGCCAGGCGCAGATCTCGCCGTTGCTGCGGCGCTCATCAGCGCGAGAGAAGATGCAACACTGCCACAGGAGACGGTTGTCTTCGGGGAAATCTCGCTCTCGGGGGCCTTGCGGCCGGTGTCGCAGGCTGAAAATCGGTTGAAAGAAGCTCAGAAACTTGGTTTCACCGCCGCCATTGTTCCACCGCTCTCTAAACGGATCGCGGACCAGGGAGTGAGTTTGAACCAACAACCTGACCTGGCGGGTTTCGTAGGCGACGTGTTCGGGGCAACAAGCCCTTCGCACGAGCGGCTGAGGGAAGAAGAGTAGTATGGACGGCTTCACGCTCATCGACGGCATCGTTGCAGCGCTCATCGTTGTTTCAGCGCTGCTAGCGTATTCGCGCGGACTGCTGCGCGAGATCATGGCGATAGCGGGCTGGGTCGTCGCTGCCATCCTTGGGTTCGTCTTTGTCGAGCAAGCCCAGCCGCTTGTCCGTCAAATTCCCTATGTCGGCGATTTCCTCGGGGATAGCTGTGAGCTTTCCGTGGTCGCGTCATTCGGCGTGGTCTTCATTGTCGCGCTGGTGGTTGTCTCGATTTTCACGCCGCTCCTATCTGCGCTAGTCCAACGAACTGCCCTGGGCGGGGTGGATCAGGCCTTAGGGTTCCTATTTGGGGTACTGCGAGGCGTGCTGCTGGTGGCAATCGCGTTCTTTATCTATGACACGGTGATCACGAGCCAGGACATCGCCATGATCGATCAGTCGCGCTCGGCCGCAGTGTTCGGGCGCTTCACGGACAACGTTCAGGAGCAGGACCCGGAAGCCGCGCTCAGCTGGGTGACAAACCAGTACGAGGCGCTCCTGTCCAGCTGCTCCGCTTAAGTCCCGGTAGCGAGCCTTTCACGGTTCCAGCCGCTTGAAGGCTCGTCGTCCATCTTTTCGGTGACCCGCTCGCTCGCATCCAGATCGTCTAGGTAAGCCTCGCTCACCGAGCCAGTGACATAGATCCCATCAAAACAAGAACAGTCGAACCGTCCGATCTCTGGGTTGCCTTCCTTCGCAGCCCAGATCAGGTCATCGAGCTGCTGATAGAAAAGCGCATCGCAACCGAGTTCCTCGCGTATTTCCGCAATCGACCGACCATTGGCGATGAGCTCGCGCTTTGTGGGCATGTCGATGCCGTACACATTGGGGAACTTCACGGGCGGGGACGCAGAGGCCACATAGACCTTCTTGGCGCCTGCCTCCCGGCACATCTCAACGATTTTGCGGATGGTATTCCCGCGTACGATGGAGTCGTCGATAAGGAGTACGTTCTTCCCCTTAAACTCCAAAGGAATGGCGTTGAGCTTGCGTCTGACAGAGCGCTGCCGCTGCCCCTGCCCCGGCATGATGAAGGTCCGACCCACATAGCGGTTCTTCACCAGCCCCTCGCGATAGGTGATGCCAGTGAGGTTCGCAACTTCCAGCGCCACCGGTCGCGCCGAATCCGGCACCGGCATAATCGCGTCGATATCAAGCCCCGCTTCGGCGATTTGCTTGGCCAGCGTCTGCCCCATGCGGATCTGGGTTTTGTAAACAGAAATTCCGTCGAGCAGAGAGTCTGGCCGCGCAAGATAGACATATTCGAAGATGCAGGGGGTGAGCTTGCCCTCCACGCACTGGAACGTGTGCATGTTGCCGTCGAGATCAATGAGGATGGCCTCCCCCGGCCGCAGATCGCGCAGCTTCTGAAAACCGATAATCCCAAAGGCCACGTCTTCCGAGGCGAAAGCATAATCAGAACCAAACATCCCTGATGATCGCTTGGCCACGCTTAGAGGGCGAATGCCATGGGGATCGCGGAACGCCAGCATCCCCACACCGTCCACGAGCGCGACGCAGGAATAAGCCCCCTGGACGCGTTCCATGGTCATCTTCACACCGCGAAAGACGGTCTCCTTCGCGTCATCGGTGCCCATAACCTTGATGGCATCACCGATCTTGTCAGCAAGTACGTTGAGTAGAATTTCCGAGTCGCTGTTGGTGCGCAGGTGGCGAGAATACTTGCCCTTCACTTTCTTCCGCTGCTCAGCCGTATTCGTAATGTTGCCGTTGTGGACCAGTGTGATCCCATAGGGTGCGTTGACGAAAAACGGCTGTGCTTCCGTCGCGCTCAGTGACCCAGCAGTGGGGTAGCGGCAATGCCCGATGCCGATCCGGCCTTGAAGTAATTCGGCGTCCTCTGCGCGAAAGACATCCTTTACGAGCCCGTTCGCTTTGCGCTCCCTGAAAAACTCCCCGTCATGGGTGACCATGCCAGAGGCGTCTTGCCCCCGGTGCTGGAGCATGATCAGGCCGTCATACAATTCCGAAAAAACAGGCTCACCCTGGTTCGCGATCCCGAGGATTCCGCACATATGGGGCTGGCTCCGATACCGTGGCGCAGACAGGCGCAGATACCCGTCGTCAGACGCATA
>JBCCYG010000075.1:0-9443 GCA_039190145.1 Pseudomonadota bacterium
CATCGCTGGGGTCGATGGTGATGAGCGGTAGCTCGGTGAGGTCTTCGCGTTGGCCGAGCTCAACGGGGCGCGCGGCATCAGCTTCGGCGATGGCGTCATCGGGGAAGTCGTCGGGGATCGCGTGCTGATGGATGGCGATAAGGCTCACGGCCTTGGGCGCGGAAGGGTCGCCCAAGCGGTTGACGATCCGCGCTTTGGGCAGGCCCATGCGCCCTTTCGGCCCTGCCTGCTCCGCCTCGATGTGCTCGCCATCCTTGGCCCCACCCGTAGCGCCCGCCGGGACGATCCATTCCCGATCCTGCTTCTTATCGACGGGGAGGATGCGCCCCCCTTCGGCGTTCTTGCGAAAGATACCGACGATTTTGCGTGGGTTAGAGCCGATCTTGCGGATCACCCGGCCCTCATAATGGTGCTCTTCGCCCTTCACTTCTGCGAGCCGCGCGAGGACGCGTTCGCCCTCGCCCAGGGCGGGGTCGCTGGCGCGGGTGACCATGAGGATACGCGGCTCTGGCCCCTCGCCCTGCCATTCCATGGGGCGGGCAAAGACATCGCCATCGCTATCGGCCCCGGCGATTTTCAGGACGCTCACCGGGGGGAGCTTATCGGGGTCCCGGTAGCTCTTGTTGCGCTTTTCCAGGTGCCCCTCATCCTCGAGCGTGCGCAGGAGCTGCTTGAGGTCGATCCGCGCCGCGCCCTTGATGCCAAAAGCTTTGGCGATGTCGCGTTTCGAGGTCTGTGTGGGGTTCTCCGCGATCCAGTCGAGGACCTCGTCACGGGTTGGAATTCTGCTCATGGATCAGGAGCTAGCACGCACCTCAGGAGCGCAAAACCCCATCCTTCTTTGTTCCAAAAATACTCACGGCCCTGAGGTCGGATTAAAGCGCGATTTCCATCATGCGGTGATCGATGCCGGCATCGTCAAAGACCGCACCATAGGCGCTATAGCCGAGCCGCTCGTAAAAGCTGAGCGCTGTGAGTTGCGCGCCGAGAATGGCGCGGGTGGCACCGAGCCGGCGGGCGGATTTGTGGCACTCGGCGAGGATCGCCTCGCCGATACCCTTGCCGCGGTGGTCGCGGATCACGCAGACGCGGCCGATCTTGGCGCTGGTGCCATCGGTCATCTTTGGCGGCAGAATGCGCGCGGCACCGACCGGGAAGCCATTTAGCATGGCCAGGAGGTGTATGGCGTCGCCGTCTTTGCCGTCCTGCTCTTCCGCGAGGGAGACACCTTGCTCGTGGATGAAGACCTGGCGGCGGAGCGCCTGGCAGGCGTTCACATTCTGGGTTTCTTGGACGGTGATGGCTATCGGAAGTACTCCCTCAGGATACGGGCGTAGATGGCTTTCAGACGGTGGATATCGTCCACAGGGACGCGTTCGTCCACCGCGTGCATGCGTTTTCCCACGAGGCCGCATTCGACGACCGGGCAGTGATCTTTGATAAAGCGGGCATCGGAGGTTCCGCCGGAGGTCGACATTTCAGGGATACGGTTGGTTTCGGCTTTCACCGCGGCCTGCACGAGGTCGGAGAGCGGCCCGGGCGGGGTGAGGAAGCTTTCGCCAGATACTTTTGTTTCCATGGTGATCGTGACGCCGTAATCGGCGGCGACGGCGTCGGCCCGCTCGCTGAGCCAGGTGATCAGAGAGGCGCTTGAATGCAGGTCGTTGAAGCGGATGTTGACCGCTGCCTTGGCATGGGCGGGGATCACGTTGGTCGCGGTGTTGTCGGTTGTGATCGACACGATCGCGAGGGTGGAGGGGTCGAAATGATCGGTCCCGCGGTCAAGCTCGTGGGTGCCGAGCGTATCCATGAGCCGGGCCATGGCCGTCAGCGGGTTCACGGCGCGGTGCGGGTAGGCGGAGTGGCCCTGGACCCCGGTGACCGTGAACCAGGCGGTCATCGATCCGCGGCGGCCGATTTTGATGGCGTCGCCCATCGCTTCGGGGCTTGTGGGCTCTCCGACGAGGCAATGGGTCATGGCCTCATCGTTCTCCCGCATCCAGTCGAGGAGCGCGACGGTGCCGTCGGTGGCGTCGCCCTCCTCATCGCCGGTGATGGCAAGGATGACCGCACCGTCGGGCGGCGTGTCGGTGACGAAATCGATGGCGGCAGCCGCGAAGGCCGCGACGCCGCTTTTCATGTCTGTTGAGCCCCGACCGTAGAGGAAGCCATCGTCTATCTCGGCGCCGAAGGGTGGGTAGGTCCAGGCCGCTTCGTCACCGACGGGGACCACATCGGTGTGGCCGTTGAAGCCAAAAGTCTGCGTGTGGCCCTTTTCGCCCCATCGGGCGAAGAGGTTGGAGACACCGCCGCGCTCCACCCGCATGCAGAGGAAACCAGCCGCGCCGAGACGCTCCTGAAGGAGCTCCAGCGCGCCGCCTTCTAAGGGCGTCACGGAGGGGCAGCGGACGAGGGCAGCTGTCAATTCAACAGGGTCTGTGGCGGATGTCATGGTCGTTTGATGGGCCAAGAGAGCAGTTGCCGCAAGATATAGCGGCCTTCCGGGCAATTGCGGCTATGCAAATGCGTTAATTTGCCGTACGCTGTTGGGAATGGCGGAAAAAAATCCGCACAAAACAAAAGCCTGAGGCAGGGCGGGGATCGAGCAGGTCCCATCAGCGGTAGAGTTATGTTGGGCGCAGAGGGGCGCCTCGTGACCGTTGTGCGCTGTCTTTTGAAAGGCAGTGGGGCAAAACATGGTCGCTGGCGTAGACATTGACTACGACATAAATGCGGATGCGCTTGCGATGGCGCAGGCCATCTTTGGCTCCGGCGTTGACATCGTTGGGGCGACCTATACGGGCGACAATCGCTCGTCCGCGATCTACTCCGACGAAGACGGTGTCGCCACAAACGTTTTACCAAGCGAGACGGGCGTTATCCTTTCAACCGGCTTTGCGTCCAACTTTACCAATCAGAATGCTTTTCAGTCGAACCTCTCGACGGGACGGTCCAGTAATACGACCGGTGAGAATAACAACGCAGATTTCAACGCAGTGGCGGGGCGTTCGACATTTGACGCGGCCTATATGGACGTCTCATTTACGACCGAGGCTGACCTCCTGACGATGCAATTTACTTTTGCATCGGACGAGTATCCCGAATTCACGAACTCGATCTACAACGACGTCGTTGCCGTTTGGATCAACGGGACATTCGTGCCCATGGCAGTGGGAAATGGCTCGACCTCGGTCACGAATATCAATCAGCAGAGCACCGAGAACCTCTACAACGACAACACCCAAGACCAGTTCAACACAGAGATGGACGGGTTCACGATTACGATGTCGCTCAAGATCCCTGTCATTCCGACAACTGACCCGAGCGACCCGCAGGTGAACACGATACGGATCGGAATCGCTGATGCCTCGGACAGTTCTTACGACTCGAACCTCCTGATCGCTGGTGACAGCATTCAGGGAGCGTTGGTGGCGGACGATGACGATCTGACGATCGGCACCGAATTCACAAAGACCTTCGACATCCTCTCCAATGATGAACTGACGCTCGGCGTGGAGGTCACGCATATCAATGGCGAAGAGATACAGCCGACGGAAACCATCACGCTGCCCACCGGCCAAACCATCACGCTCAACAGCGACTTTACGATCACGGTTGAGTCCACCGATGACACCGGCGATGTCGTCTTTACCTACGGGATCGAGGACGACAACGGGATTACCGACACGGCTTTTGTGTCGCTCGAGACCATCCCCTGCTTTGTCTCTGGCACGCTCATTCTGACGCCAGATGGTGAGCGGCGGATCGAGGAGCTCGAAGTGGGTGACCTCGTGCAGACCCATGATGCAGGGCCGCAACCCATCCGATGGACAGGGTCGCGGACGATGCAAGCCAAAGGAAAGTTTGCGCCGATCCGCATCGCTCAGGGCGCGCTTGGGGATCACCGCCAGCTCCTCGTTTCACCGCAGCATCGCGTGCTGATCCGAGACACCCTCTCAGAGCTTCTGTTCGGGGAGCCCGAGGTGCTCGTTTCCGCAAAGCACCTGGTCAATGATCGCACGATACGACCTGAAGAGGGCGGCTTTGTCACCTATGTCCACTTGCTCTTTGATGAACATCAGGTGGTTTTCTCCGAGGGGCTTGCCACGGAGAGCTTTTTGCCCGGACCGCAAACGAGCGACTGCTTTGAGCAGAACGTGCTTGAAGAGATTTGCGAGATTTTCCCGGAACTCGATCCCGAAACGGGTGACGGGTACAGCCACGCCGCGCGGCGAACATTAAAGGGCTATGAGGCCCAAGTTCTCATGGAGAATGTAGCATGAGCTGGGTTGGTTTAGCTGACAATGAGGGGGTCCAGTTCGACCTCGGCGGCCTTTTAGGGCGGACACGGCCCCCGTCGTTACAGATGGCAGATCGCGGCAACGCGCTGGCCTGTCGGGGGACGATCCTTCTCGAAGCGGATGTGGCGCAATTTACCGTGCCGCGGCCGTTGATCGATCATGGGCTCGGGGCGAGTTACACGCTCTCGGTGGCTTTCGGCGAAAGCGATATGCTCGATTTCACGCTGTCTGTCGGAGACGGGTCCTGGGAGCACCGGTTGCCGCTGAGGATTACGAACGACCTCCAGGTCGTGCGGGTGTCTTACGCGTGGGACACAACCACGCGGGCCGGAATACTGTCGGTATATCAGCCGCGCTCCCGCCACCTTTCACAGTGCATCGTCCCCAACCCAAAGCCAATTCCCTGGGCCGCTCTGCGGGAGCTCGTTCACGATGCCCCGGAGCAGTGTCGTGACAACGACGTTCGGTTTGTGGCGGTTTCGCGTGCCTTTGAGCCTGCAGGGGCCATGCCAGGCCTGAGCGGCGCAGTGGAGATTTCCACGCCGAGTGGGGCGCGCCCGATCCGTCACATCGTGGCTGGGGACCTGATCTTGACGCCAGAAGGACGCGCACGTCGCGTGGTGGCGCCTGTTCGACGTATCCTTCCGGCGCGGGGCAGCTTCGCGCCGCATCGCCTACGGGCGCCCTACCTTGGGCTGTCGCGCGATCTTACGATGAGCGGGGAGACTCTCGTTCATCTTGAAGGGTCGGATGTCGAGTATCTTCTTGGGGTCGAAGGCGTGTTGGCCCAGGCGGATCAGCTCGGCGAGACGCGTTCGGAGCTCATCGGAGAGGATCGCGCGACGGCTTGCTATCACCAGCTCATTCTTGAGGATGTCGATGTCTTTGACGCGGGGATCGGCGTCGGTAGCCTCGACCTCGGCGCCGGGGCGCGCGATGGGGTGGCGGATGCCACGACCCTTTGGGCTGATGTTCCCCGAGACGGGCCCCGCGGCCATGCGCCCGCGCCGTACCCGCTTGCACGGACCTATGAGATCGTGACGCTAAACGCCGCGCGCGCGGCTTAAGGCTCGTCGAAGAACGGCGTCATTTGTGCGACGATGACGGCGTTCTCGTCCAGCGCGCGCTGCATCATTTCGCGTTCGTCTTGAGAGATATCGTGACCTTCGGCGAGACGTTCATCGAGGGTGCCGTAGCCAGACACATCGAGAGGCGCGAGATCGGCTTGTTTCAAGATCGCTACGGTTTCGCGGACGGCTTCGGCCTCATCGACTCCAGATGCATAGACCATGAGCGCGCCGCCGGTGGCTCCTTCCGGCAGGCCGTCACCCGATTTGCGGCCTACCTGAACGAGCAGGGTGTAGACGTGCTGCGGGCGTTTCGGTTTTTTCTCGGCCATGGAGCCGAGTAGGGCGAGCTGGGGGCCGTTGGCAAGAGGCGGCTCGGTTACTTCCGCAATTGGCGGGCGATCCAAATCAGGAGGACCGCGCCCGCACAGGCGACAATGAATTGCGGGAGGATTGCCGTTTCCGCGTAAATCCCGAGCTGGCCCAGGATGAAGGACAGAACGAAAGCGCCGCCGATGCCCAGCGCGATGTTCGCGAGGAGCCCGGTTTGTGCATTCATCAGACGAGAGGCGGCCCAGCCCGCGAGGCCGCCCACGATGATCGAGAGGAGGAGACCGAGGCCCATCAGTCGCGCAGGAGTTCGTTGATGGCCGTCTTCGACCGGGTCTTTTCATCCACGCGTTTCACGATGACAGCGCAGTAAAGGTTGATACCGTTCTTGGAGGGCATAGAGCCCGCGACGACCACGGAATAGGGCGGGACTTCGCCATACATGACCTCGCCGGTTTCGCGGTCGACGATCTTCGTCGACTTGCCGATGAAGACGCCCATGCCGAGGACGGAGCCCTCGCGGACAATGCAGCCTTCAACGACCTCGGAGCGGGCGCCGATGAAGCAATTGTCTTCTATGATGGTGGGCCCGGCCTGCATGGGCTCAAGGACGCCGCCGATGCCGACGCCGCCGGAGAGGTGGACGTCTTTGCCGATCTGGGCGCAGGAGCCGACGGTGGCCCAGGTATCGACCATGGTGCCGCTATCGACATAGGCGCCAAGGTTCACAAACGAGGGCATGAGCACGACGCCGGGGGCGATATAGGCGGATTTGCGGACCACGCAGTTAGGCACCGCGCGAAAGCCCGCGGCGCGCCACTGGTTGTCGCCCCAGTCTTTCCACTTGCTGTCGACCTTGTCCCACCAGAAGCCGCCCTGGGCGCTGCCGCCCTGCTGTTCCATGTCTTTGAGACGGAAGCCCAAGAGCACAGCCTTTTTGGCCCACTGGTTCACGTGCCAGTCGCCGCTTTCTTGCTTTTCGGCTACGCGGAGCGTGCCACCGTCGAGAGCGTTCAGCGTTTCTTCGATGGCCTCGCGCGTCTCGCCCGTGGTGCCGGGCGTAATCGCATCGCGGCCTTCCCAGGCGGCCTCGATCGCGGTTTCAAGCTGAGCGTTTGACATAATGTGGCCCCTTCAAAGCGTCGCGTGGGCCTATAGCTGCGTGCTCGGCCAAGCTCAATGCCGCGCCCCTCTTTACCGGGATTTAAGCCAGACGCCTTAGCGGGATGCCAAAAGGGGCGCGGGCATGGCGACAGCATCGGAACTCTCGGTCAAAACTGACACGTCGGCAAAGGACATGGCCGACCTGATTTTTGGCAGTGGTGTCGAAGTTAAAACCGCGACTTACACAGGCGCGGCGAATGCTTCGGGCATTTATGACGGCGCCGATGAGACCATCCCCGGACTGGCGCCAGCGAATACCGGCGTCATCCTCTCCACCGGTACGGCGACTGATTTCACCAACAGCTCTGGCGATCCAAACACTTCCGCCGGGAAGACGACGAACCACGGGTTAGACGGGGATACGGATCTGAATGCCATCGCCGGGTCGCAGACCTTTGACGCGGCGATCCTTGAGGCGACGTTTGTCCCTGATGGCGATGTGCTGACCATGCAGTTCAGCTTTTCGTCGGAGGAGTATCTCGAATACGTCAATTCCGGATTCAACGATGCGGTTGGGGTCTTTGTGAACGGGGTGCAGGCGAAGCTGTCGGTGGGTACCGGGGATGTCACGATCAATACGATCAACGATGAGACCGCGTCGAACCTCTACCTCGATAACCCGCGTAACGAGGACAATTTTAACTCCGAGATGGATGGGCTGACGGTTACGCTTACTCTGAAGGCGCCCGTATCCAAAGGCGACATCAATACAATCAAGATCGCCATCGCCGATGGCGGCGATGGGGCCTATGACTCCAACCTGCTTATCGCGGGGAACTCGCTCCAGACGACGCTGATCGCAGAGGATGACACGTTTGCCATCGGCGCTGGGTTCACCAAGGAAGTGGACGTGCTGGCCAACGACTCCACCGGGGCGCCGGAGCTGACCATTACGTCGATCAACGGCGTGGCGGTGATGCCCGGGCAGACGGTGGAGTTGCCGTCGGGCGATAAGATCACGCTGACCGATGATGGGACGCTCGAAATCGAGACGACGAGCACCCAAGGGCAAGACGTCTTTTCCTACACCGTGACCGATGAGGCCGGGAACACCGACAGCGCGTTTGTGACGATCAACACCACCGCGCCTTGCTTTACCGCGGGCGCGCTCATCGACACGCCACGGGGTCCCATTCCCGTGGAAGCGCTTCGGGTCGGTGACGCGGTTTGGACACTCGATCATGGGGCGCAGGACATTCGCTGGATTGGGTGCTCGGTGCGCATGGCCCTCGGGTGTGACGCGCCCGTACACATCCGAGAAGGCGCTTTAGGATATAAACACGGCGCTTTAAGTGTTTCCCAGCAGCACAGGCTACTTCTTCGTTCACCAGAGGCGGCGCTTCTCTTTGGTGAGGAGGATGTTCTCGTGAAGGCAAAGGCGCTGTTGGGTCGGCCTGGCATATCGCTGCGACCCGGGGGTGAGGTTTGCTATGTGCACCTCCTGTTTGACCGCCATGAGGTGATCGCGGCTGACGGTGTCTTGAGCGAGAGCTACCATCCCGGGATGCAGACGCTTTCCAGCTTTGACGCGGGATCACGCGAAGAAGTGCTCAGGCTCTTTCCCGGATGTGACCCAGCCACGGGAGCAGGATACGGGCGCGCGGCACGTCGGGCGCTCAAGAGCTTTGAGGCGGAGGTAATGTTGGCGAGCTAGCGCGCTACTGGCGGCTTGCTGCGGTGAGGGTGTCGGTGTCCGCGTTTTCAGAGAGGTCCAACCCCTTATTGAAGCGCGCCTCGATGTCGGCGTTGAACTCTGCGAGCGGGAGCGAGGTGTCGAGCGGTTTGTCTGGGATCTCGATGTCGACCAGTACGTGGCGGCGCCCTTTCTGGCGGCCAATGAACGTCCAGAAGAGATCATATTTGCGGGGCTCATGGGGGCTGAGGCCACGGATGCGGATCAACGCGACGGGGATGTCGCCCAGGGATTTCAGGGTCTCATACGCACCGCTAAAATGCGGCTCGATGATCTCGCGGCGCTGCTTTTTGATCCGACCCGCCGGGAAGAGAAGGATGATGTTTCCGTTCTCGATGACGCGGCGCATGGTGCCGAGCGCCCGCTCCTTTTGCGCCTTGCGGCGTTCCGCGGGCCACTCCTTGGGCGAGGACATGGGCACGCTGCCCGCGATCATTAGAGGGAACCATTGCAGCCAGCTATAATACTCGCTGTAGAGCACGGCGGGGCGGACCCGGCGCGCAGTGTAAAGCATGGCGCAGATCATCGGCCCGTCATGGCGGCTCACATGGGTGCAGAGGATGAGCCCGCCGGGGAGGTCCTGCAGGAGCGATTTGTCGGCGACGCTGATATTGTAAAAGAGGCCGTAATACGTCCGCAGCAGGATGAAGAAGAAGTGCCTGATCCAACGACCGAGGGTGGCGTCCAGGAAGCGGCGCAGGGGTTTCATGGGCGACCTCTTTTGATGCGTCGTGCTGCTCTTGGGTCTTGATAGCACCTCTTGGCCGTAACCCTATGAATTCTTTGGGGCTGAACCTCTCTCTAGCGCGACGGGCACCCGGCCCTTAGACAGGGCGGACGCTATGGGAGGCTAAGCAAAAGATGAAAGACGAATATTACCGCCCGTTC
>JBCCYG010000076.1:0-9418 GCA_039190145.1 Pseudomonadota bacterium
GGAGCTTTAGCTCTCACGCTCAATGGCGACGAGGCCGAGCTGCCGCGCGGCGGCGAGGCTTAGGATGGCACTGTCGAGACCCTGAGGTTTCTGGAAGTCACGGATGGCGCGACGGGTGCGGGCGTCGAGCTCGCCTGTGATGCCGCCAGCATAGAGCCCGCGAACCTGGAGCGCGCGTTGTAGGCTGGCCACAAAATCTGGCGTGAGGTCTGCCGCGCAAGGGGTTTCAAACCAGATGTCGGTGCGCTCGCGGATGATCGCCTGGCGCGTCTCTGTTTTGTAGACGGGTGGGCGACGGACGCTGCCATCGCTGGCCACTTCGGCGGGCTGCAACAGGATCTGTTCGGTGACAGTTTCAAAAATCGCGGGCGTCGTGTCGCGGCCCCAGCATTTGCCGGGCTCGGCGTTGGGCGGACCTTCCATGCGCAGGCGCAGTGGCTCAGGCTCCCCGCGGGTGACGGTGTCAACGGTTGCGCAGCCCGCAATGGCAAGACTTGCCAGGAAAAGGATCTGTTTCACTGCTCTCATACCCGCTGTGTTGCGGTTGGCTTTTCGCCTTGTCGCGAGATTAGCTGAAAGCAGGGGATGTCGCTAGGGTTGATCTCCGGCCCGGGCGATATCGGGTTTGAGCAGATCGTCGAGCATGTAAGAGATGTCTTCGATGTGCTGGGAGACGATGTTGGTCACGGTGCCCTCGCGCTGAAGCTGACCGGTTACGCGCAGCATGCGTCCGGCGATCACCGCGCGGCGGAACTTCTCGTAGATCTTGCGCCAGACGATGACATTGCAGACGCCGGTTTCGTCCTCGAGTGTGATGAAGATGACCCCCTTAGCCGTGCCCGGGCGCTGGCGCACGAGGACGAGCCCCGCCACCACGCAGCGCGCGCCATTGGGGACCAGCGGCAGCATGTCTGCGGGCACCGCCGCAGGGGGGCGGGGCCAGTCATTGGCGGGGTAGGTGGTCGGTGGCAGCATTTAGAACAAATTAGGAACATTCGGTGCCGGCGGCAACCCATATCCCGCGATCTCGCAAAAGTGCCTGGTGAGCGCTATCTTCATGGGGCAAGGGAGTATGATGGCAAAGATCGTTTACGTTGAGCCGAGCGGCGCGGAGCATGAGGTGGAGGTCCCTGCGGGGCGGACCCTCATGGAGGGTGCGCGGCAGGGCAATGTGCCGGGCATCGAGGCCGATTGCGGCGGCGCCTGCGCCTGTTCGACCTGCCATGTCTATGTGGATGGAGAATGGGTGGAGCGGTTGCCGCCCGCCGATGAGCTCGAAGAAGACATGCTCGATTTTGCCTATGCCCCGGAGCCGGGGCGCTCACGGCTGACGTGCCAGATTACGGTGACCGATGAGCTCGATGGGCTCAAGGTCGAGTTCCCGGAGCGGCAGTTGTGATCCTTGCGGGGGCGCCGCGTCTGGCGGTGCGCGCATGGCGCCATTCGGCCCGCGGTGCGCTGATAATGCTGTGCTTTTGGCTACCCTCGCTAGCGGCGGCATCCGAAGTTGTAAGCGCGCGCTACGCTGATCCTACGGATAGATACCCCCATGGCGTCTTAGGTGATCCGAGCGAATACACCACGCTCGAGGTGCGTACCTCTGATGGAAAGCTGCACCGTCGCACCTGGGAGCGGCCCATCGTTTATGAGGATACCGCGCCGCGGCTCGTAGATGTCGATGGAGACGGCGCGCCCGAGGTGATCGTTGTTCAGTCGCATGAAGACCGCGGTGCACAATTTGAGATCCTGACGCTTCGGCAGGGAAAGCTTGAGAGCCTGGTGTCGAACCCGTTTATCGGCACGCGATTTCGGTGGCTGGCCATTGTTGGCGCGGCGGATTTGGATGGCGATGGCTTTGTCGAGATCGCCTATGTCGACCGGCCCCATTTGGCGCGGACCCTGCGAGTTTGGCGGATCATCCCGGCCGCAGATGGCGCAGCGCGGGTTGAGGAAATTGCGTCCCTAGAGGGTGTCACTAACCACCGGATCGGCGAGGTCGACATTGCAGGCGGCATTCGCGACTGCGGCTCGGGGCCCGAGATGATCGTAGCTGATGCGCGTTGGGGCCGTGTTCTCGGTGTCAGTTTTGACAGCGGGCGCCTGGTGTCGCGGGATGTCGGCGCGCATCGCGGTCGCAGCTCTTTTGCCGAGGCGATGGCCTGCTGAGGCGGGGTCGATTTTGAGTATTTGGGGAACAAAGAAGACGGGCTAGAGCGCGCGCCAGCCGATATCATTGCGATAGAAACCCTGGGGCCAGTCGATACTGCCGGCCATGGCGTAGGCGCGGCTTTGGGCCTCTTTCAAGCTTGCGCCACGGGCGGTGACGTTGAGCACGCGGCCACCGCTGGCGAGGACAGCGTTGCCTTGGGCGCGCGTTCCGGCGTGGAAGACCATGTTCATGGAATCTTCCGGTAGCGCGTCGAGGCCGCCGATTTCGGAGCCTTTTTCATAGCTGCCGGGGTAGCCATTGGCGGCCATGACCACGGTGATTGCGTGGTCAGCAGCCCAGTTGACCTGGGCCTCGTTAAGGCGGCCTTCGGCGGCGGCGTGAAGGAGGTCGAGGACCTGACCACCCAAGCGCATCATGAGCACTTGGCATTCAGGGTCGCCGAAGCGAACATTGTATTCGACTAAGCGCGGCGCACCGTCTTTGATCATCAGGCCCGCATAGAGCACGCCTTGGTATGGCGTGCCGCGTCGCGCCATTTCGTGCAGGGTCGGGTGGATGATTTCCGCCATTGCGCGCGCGGCAATTTCTTCGCTCAATACCGGGGCGGGGGAATAGGCGCCCATACCGCCGGTATTCGGGCCGGTGTCGCCTTCGCCCACGCGTTTGTGGTCTTGGGCGGTGCCGATGGGGAGGGCTTCCTCCCCGTCGCAGAGGATAAAGAAGGAAGCCTCTTCGCCTTCCATGAACTCTTCGATGACGACCTCAGCGCCCGCGCTCCCGAAGCTGCCGCCAAACATGTCATCGAGGGCGAAATGCGCTTCTTCGAGGGTCATGGCGACGACAACGCCCTTACCGGCGGCGAGGCCGTCCGCTTTGATGACAATGGGCGCGCCCTGGGCATCGACATAGGCGCGGGCGGCGGTGAGATCGGTGAAATGCGCATAGGCGGCGGTAGGCGCGTTGGCGGCGTCGCAGATGGATTTAGTAAAGGCCTTTGAGGCCTCAAGTTCTGCGGCTGCGGCGGAGGGGCCGAAGCAGAGGATGCCAGCGGCGCGCAGTGCATCGGCGACCCCCGCGGCCAAGGGGGCCTCGGGGCCGATGATGACAAAGTCGACCGTTTGTTCCTGGGCAAAAGCGGCCACGGCCTCTCCATCCTCGATGTCGAGATCAGCGTTCCAGGCGATGGAAGCGGTGCCAGCGTTGCCGGGGGCCACGATGAGGCGCCCGCATTTTGGGTTTTGCTTCACCGCCCAAGCCAAAGCGTGCTCGCGCCCGCCGCTGCCCAGAATGAGGATGTTCATGCGCCTTTTCCTTCTGCCGAGGGCGTTCTAGGCTTGGGGAACGCGTAGAGCACGACCACTTTGGGGGCGCAAGATATGGACCTTATCGACGACCCGACGCCAGGGATGAACACGCCGGAATACTCGGTCTCGGAGCTGTCGGGGGCGATCAAAAGGGCCATCGAGGGCGAGTTTGGGCGTGTGCGCGTCAAAGGCGAGGTGGGGCGCGTGGTGCGGGCGCGGTCAGGGCACCTTTACTTTGATCTCAAAGACGATCGGAACACGCTGTCTTGCACGACCTGGAAGGGTCAAATCGCGGGGCTCGGTGTGATGCCAGAAGAGGGCATGGAGGTGGTCGCGACGGGGCGCATGAGCACCTTTGGCCCGCAATCGAAATACAACATGAACGCCGATACCGTTGCTGTCGCGGGCCAGGGCGCACTCATGGCGATGCTGGAGAAGCGCAAGAAGGCCTTAGAGGCCGAGGGTCTATTTGACGTCGCTCGGAAGAAGCCGTTGCCTTACTTGCCGGAGGTGATCGGGGTTGTGACGTCGCCGACGGGCGCTGTCATACGCGACATACTGCACCGTTTGCGGGATCGCTTTCCGCGCAAGGTCATCGTTTGGCCTGTGGCTGTGCAGGGGGCAAATTGCGCGCCGGAGGTGGCGGCCGGGATTAATGGTTTCAACGCGATGACGCCGGGCGGCTCGATACCGCGACCTGATCTTATCATCGTTGCACGGGGCGGGGGCTCTATTGAGGACCTCTGGGGCTTTAACGAGGAGATCGTTGCGCGGGCGGCGGCAGGCTCAGACATTCCGCTGATTTCAGCGGTTGGCCATGAGACGGATACAACGCTGATTGATTACGTGAGCGACCGGCGCGCGCCCACACCGACAGCGGCGGCGGAACTTGCAGTGCCGGTGCGGCGCGACCTGATGGCTTGGGTGGAAGAGCAGGGGCTGCGCCTCATCCGGGGGCAGGGCGGCGCTTTAGATAGAAAGGGTCAGCGCTTGCGGGATCTGTCGCGGGCATTGCCCCGGCGGGAGACGCTTTTGGCTGCGCCGAGGCAGCGGCTTGATCTGGCTGAGGCGCGGCTGAAGCCCGCATTATCGTCGGCAGTTCAAACGCGCCGCGTGGCGCTGGCGCGGCTTGTGCTGAACCCGGCGATGCTCAGACGCGGGATTGCGGATCAGGCTCGGCGCGTGGAAACGTGGTCTGCCCGGCTTGGGCCAGCGTTGGCGCGCATTGCATCTGTCAGAAGGGAGCGCCTCACAGCGCTTGACCGGCTGCGAGAGACGCTGGGCTACAAAGCTACGCTGGTGCGGGGATATGCCGTGGTGCGCGCGGATGGGGCGGTGGCCACGCGCAAGGCGCAGATCAAGGCAGGAGCGGCGCTTGAGATCGAGTTTGCGGATGGGCACCATGCGGTGTCTGGCGGAAGCGCGCCGCGTGGCAAGACGGCGAAAGCCACGGATCAGGGCAGTTTGTTTGACTGATGTAGTATTGGTGAGCCGGTGCTTAGGCGCCGATGAGCGGGCCGGGGCAGAAGAGCGGCTCGGTACTCTCAGCGATTGAGTAAAGCGGCGCGGTCCCCTCGCGATTTTCAAACTGGGCGCGGATGCCCTGGGGTGTCAGAAAAAAGCTCCAGCACTGCGGGTCCGGGTTGTCTTCGTAGGTGAAGCAGATGAGCTCCCCCGCCTCGAACCATTCGCCGTCCTTGCATTCCTGACCTGTGAAAGCCCAGCGGACCTTCCGGCCCGGCAAGTATTCTTCTGCGCCATAGGGTGTTTGGCCCTCGGTGGCGTAGGTGAGGGTTTTGCCGGTAGTGAGAGCTTCGAACTCCGACGCCGTCAACGGGTCACCGGCCTCTGCAGCAAAGCTCGCGTTTGCAAAAAGAGGGAGGATAAATGCCAACCAACGCATGGCTCTTTACTGACACCCAGACGGGTGGATTGCTAGCCTGTTGGGCCCGGATGAGCGTCTCTCTGCTCGGGTTGCTTTGGGCGCTGATCGAAAGTTGTCAGGCTTCTTCGTTAAAACTGGTCTCGATCAGCCGTTTTCGTAGCGCCTTGCTTTAACGCCGTGGCGGGCGGAGGGTGAGCCTAAACCCTACTGGCTTGAACAGATTGCTCGCCGCTTACATGTGAACGGATCGAGTGCCGATGAAACGCGGCAATATGGAAACAAATGCACCTTATCGGCATCGCCGCTCTCGCGAATGTGGTGCCAGGTGTCGTTTTTCGTCCCCACTTCCCGCCACGGGCATCCTATGGTCTGGGGGACAGCCAGGAGATGCGCATGGCGCTCGACGAGCGAAAAGGTGTTTGGAAGTCCGGTAAGGGCAAGGGGCGGCGGCATACGAAGGGCCGTCAGCTCGATGATCTTGCCTGGGCGGAAGTGCGATCGCTTCTCGGGACGCGACCCCGTCGCCGAGATCACCTGATTGAGTTTTTGCATCTAATCCAGGACGCCTATGGGCACCTTTCCGCCGCTCATCTGCGGGCGTTGGCCGAAGAGCTCCGCTTGGGTCAGGCCGAAGTATATGAAGTGGCGAGCTTTTACGCGCATTTCGATGTGGTGAAGGAGGGGGAGACCCCGCCGCCCGCGCTCACCATTCGCGTCTGTGACTCGCTTTCTTGCGAACTCGCTGGCGCCGAGCAGCTGAAATCAGCGTTAGAAGACGGGCTCGACCCGTCGCAGGTTCGCGTGTTGCGTGCGCCGTGCATGGGACGATGCGATACAGCGCCAGCGCTCGAGATCGGGCATCATCACATCGATGAAGCGACGCCCGAAAAGGTCGTGCAGGCGATGGCGACGGGGCATATCCATGCCGACATTCCGGACTATGAGAGTTTCGAAGCCTACCGCGCGGGCGGGGGCTATGATACGCTGATGCAGCTCCGCGCGGGCGGCGATTGGGAAGAGGTACAGGAGAAGGTCCTGTCCTCCGGCCTTCGCGGTCTCGGGGGCGCGGGCTTCCCGTCAGGCAGGAAGTGGGGCTTTGTGCGTGCCAACGCTGGGCCGCGATACCTCGCTGTGAATGGTGATGAGGGCGAGCCGGGCACGTTTAAGGACCGCTACTACCTAGAGCGTACCCCGCATATCTTCCTCGAGGGGATGCTGATCGCGGCCTGGGCCGTCGACGCCGAGACCGTCTTTATCTATATGCGCGATGAATACCCCGCGGTGCTTAAGATCCTCGCGGATGAATTGGCGGCGCTCGAGGACGCCGGCGTCATCCGCCCAGGTTATGTCGAGCTTCGCCGGGGCGCTGGCGCTTATATCTGTGGCGAAGAAAGCGCGATGATCGAATCCATCGAAGGCAAGCGCGGCATTCCCCGCCATCGCCCGCCCTTTGTCGCGCAGGTGGGTGTCTTTAACCGGCCCACGCTCGTCCACAATGTCGAGACCCTTTACTGGGTGGCCAAGGTCTGCCGCGAGGGACCGGAAATCCTAAGCTCGGTTGAGAATAACGGGCGCAAGGGCCTGCGCTCCTATTCGGTGTCTGGTCGGGTAGCGAAGCCGGGGGTCTACCTCCTACCCGCCGGGTCGACGATCTTGGACGTGATCGAGGCTGCGGGTGGGATGGCCTATGGGCACGAATTCAAAGCGTACCAGCCGGGCGGGCCCTCGTCGGGGCTTTTGCCCGCGAGCATCAACGACGTGCCGCTGGACTTTGACACGCTCCAGCCGCTGGGGACGTTCATCGGCTCGGCGGCGGTTGTCGTCCTATCCGATCAGGACAGCGCGCGGGGCGCGGCGCTCAACATGCTCAAGTTCTTTGAGGATGAGAGCTGCGGCCAGTGCACGCCATGCCGTGTTGGTTGTGAGAAGGCGGTGAAGCTGATGCAGGCGGAGTATTGGGATCAGCCACTCCTGACCGATCTGACGACCATTATGTCAGATGCTTCGATCTGTGGCCTTGGGCAGGCAGCGCCAAACCCGATCAAGTCGGTGATGAAGCATTTCCCAGATGAAATCTGAGCCTTAGGCTCGGCTTCAACGCTCTTCCCACCTGCGCGCCGGGGGCTTAAGTGGGGGAAAACACGTGAGGCGCGATGTCCTTCTTTGGCAAACTGAAAGACCGGCTGTTTAAGTCCAGCTCCAGGCTCGATGAGGGTTTGGAGGCCATTGTCGATGATGGTGGGACGGTGGAGGAGGAGCCTCCCGCAGTTGAAGAGCCGGAGGTTGCCGAGGAGGTCAAAGAGGAAGCTACTGCTTCTCCTGAGCCTGAGCCTGAGCCTGAGCCTGAACCCGAAGTCGAGATTGCGCCCGAGCCGGCGCCGGCACCGAAACCTTTGCCCGAGCCTGAACCGGAGATTGAGGTTGCGATCGAACCTGAGCCTGAGCCGCCTGCTGCTCCTGAAGTAACAGCGGTTCCCGAGCCAGAACCCGCGCCTGTGCCAGTTGCAGCAGCGGAGGCCGCAACCAAGCCGGGACTGCTCGGTCGTCTGATGGGGCGCAAATCCGCGGAGCCTGAAAAGAAGCGCGTGCTCGATGATGACATGCTTGAGCAGCTCGAGGAGCTGCTTATCGCGTCAGACATGGGCGTCGATACCGCGCTGCGTGTAACGGCCAACATGGCTGAGGGGCGGTTCGGAAAGCGGCTCTCGGCTAGCGACATCAAGGGCCTCATGGCTCAGGAAATCGCGCGGATTATGGAGCCTGTGGCGCGCCCGCTACCGCTTTACCCAAAGAAGCCTCAGGTCGTTCTGGTCGTGGGTGTGAACGGCTCAGGCAAAACAACGACCATAGGTAAGCTCGCCAGCCAGTTTCGCGCGGCAGGGAAATCGGTGGTGATTGCGGCAGGCGACACGTTCCGAGCGGCGGCCGTTGAACAACTCCAGGTTTGGGGCGATCGCGCCGGTGTGCCGGTGCTCACGGCGCCCGAGGGCTCGGACCCGGCGAGCCTCGCTTTTGACGCTATGACGAAGGCCGAAGAAGACGGCGCGGACCTGCTCATGATCGATACCGCCGGGCGGCTTCAAAATCGGTCTGACCTCATGGAAGAGCTGGCCAAGATCGTCCGCGTCATTCGTAAGAAAGACCCGGACGCGCCGCATAACACGCTTCTGGTCCTCGACGCGACCACGGGCCAGAATGCGCTGTCGCAGGTCGATACATTCCAAAAGATTTCAGACGTCTCTGGCCTTGTGATGACAAAGTTGGATGGGACGGCCAAGGGCGGCGTGCTCGTGGCGCTGGCCGATAAGTTTGGGCTGCCCATTCATGCCATCGGTGTAGGCGAACAGATCGATGATTTGGCACCCTTTGACCCCGAAGAGTTCGCCGCCGCCCTGACAGGTGCTGCTGTTTGAGCGAATGGATCCTCGCCATTGAGGGCAGTGAGGCCGGGCACCGCGCGGCCTTGGGGCTCGCGATCCTCGCCGCGTTTCTTCACGCGATCTTCGGGGCACTCCAAAAGGGTCGCCATGACCCTTGGCTCTCCAGAGGCGCGATCGACATCTGGATTTGCATCCTGTCGGCTCCTGTTGCGCTAGTTGTGGTGCCTTGGCCGGAAGGGAACCAGTGGTTCCTGATCTTTGGCGCTTTAGGAATTCACTTCATCTACAAGCTTGGGATGGCGCTGGCCTATTCGCGCGCGGCGTATACGGTCGTTTACCCGGTCGTGCGGGGGACGGGCCCGCTTTTTACCGTCATTGGGGCGTGGATCATTTTTGGTGAGGCCTTCACCGTCACACAGTGGCTTGGGGTCCTCCTGCTTACGTCGGCGATCTTTGGGTTGGCTGCTTATAACCTCAAGCATATCGAGATCGATCGCGCGAACTTAGCGCCTGCTTTATGGCTCGCCATTGGAACCGGGGCTATGGTCGCAATCTACACGACTTACGATGCCTATGGCATCCGTGCGACGCCGGACCCGTTCACCTTCCTCGCGTGGTTCTTCTTCATCACCGCGTTTGATTTCGTGGTCATTGGGCCCGTGCTTTGGCTGCGCAACCC
>JBCCYG010000077.1:0-9395 GCA_039190145.1 Pseudomonadota bacterium
CTCGATGGCGAGGACATCTCTGTGCCTGGTCTCGATCCTGAGCCGGTGCGGCGGCGGATTGGGATGGTGTTTCAGAGTTATAACCTGTTTCCGCATATGACAGCGGAGGAGAATGTGATGCTTGCGCCGCGGCGGGTGCGGCGGATGAGCATTAATGATCTGCGGCCCACGGTGACAGCGCTCTTTGAGCGGTTCGGGTTGGCGGATCGGATGGGGCACTACCCGGATCAGCTATCGGGCGGGCAGCAGCAGCGGGTGGCGATTGTAAGAGCTCTGGCGATGCGGCCGGAGGTGATGCTTTTTGACGAGATCACGAGCGCGCTTGATCCGCAGCTTGTGGGCGAGGTGCTAGATGTTTTGCGCGCCCTAAAGGGCGACGGGATGACCATGGTTATCGCCACCCATGAGATGGGTTTTGCCCGTGAAGCGGCGGATAAGGTTTGCTTTCTCAAGGATGGCCGGATCATCGAGGAAGGCTCGCCCGACGCTATCTTTGGCGCACCGAAACGACCGGAAACAAAGGAGTTCCTGGCTCGTTCTTTGAAGTAAGGTCGCGCTATAACGATATAAAAAAGCTACATAAAGCCAAGTTCTAGCCGGGCTTCTTCACTCATCATGTCCATGCCCCAGGGCGGGTCCCAGGTAATGTCGACATCCACCTGCTTCACACCTGGAATGGGCTCAATGGCGTCGGCCACCCAGCCTGGCATGTCTTCGGCCACGGGACAGCCCGGCGCGGTCAATGTCATGATCACCCGGACGGCGTTTTCGTCGTCGATGGCCACGGTGTAGACTAGGCCCAGATCGAAAATATTTACCGGGATTTCAGGGTCGTAGACGGACCGTATCCCCTCCACGATCTGGTCGTAGAGCGGGTGGTTGATGGACGACGGACGGATCAACATCTCGTCTTCTTGCAGGTCTTGGCCGACTTGGTCTGACATGATTTCCCCGTGGGTAAGGCTCCTCAGCTCCTTTGATATATGGCTGACCGCGCGGTGCGTAAACACTTTCGCGGTTAGTAACATCACGTCTCTTGGACTAGGCCAGAAGCGGTACAGAACGGGGCCAGAAACGGGCCATACGCGCGGATGGCCGAATTCATTGCTGTAAATGTTAACAGAAGGCGTCGGCGGACGATGTGTCACGGCGGGAGGCCGCAGCGGGAAAGGTCGAATCTGGGCGTTTCCGAAGATGAGGACTTGGGCTCTCGCACAAGATCAGCCATGATCCCGCTCAAGCTGTGTGTGTCCCCCAAAACTCCCGCATAAGGATCGAAGCATGTCGACCCAAGGCAACCAAGTCTTCTTTTTCGGTGACAGCCTCACAGATACAGGCGTCATCTTTGGCGCGGCGGTGGACGCGCTCACTGCGCAGATACTGGCCGAGCTCATCGCCGCGCTGCCAATGCCACCCACGCCAGAGCAATTGGCGATCCTGCAAGCCCAAGCGGCGGCGGCAGCTCAGGCGCAAGCGACCGTCCTTGTGCAAGCGCTTGGTTTTGGCCCGGAGAATGCGGTGACGAATGAGTTCACGCATGCGGTCTATTTTGGCGATGTGAGCGGCGCGTCGGTGGTGAATTTCGCAAATGCAGGCGCGCGGGCCTTGGGGACGCAGGAACCGCTTGGGGAGGGGACGGGGTATGACTCGAATCTCGGTGCCCAGCTTCAGCGTTTTTCAGAAAGCCTGACCGCGCCGCTTGATCCGTCGCCGAAGGCTGTTCTCCTCATCGGGTCGAATGACTTTTCCGATATCTTGGGGGCGGCGGTGGAGGCGCCGGGGTCCTCTATCATCAGCATCATCGGGGCGGCGTCTGGGGCGATCGATGCGCTCCTGGCCACGCTCGAGGCCTCAGCCCGGGCGCTCGATGCCGCTGGTGTCGGCACAATCTATTTCGGCACGTTGCCAGCTGGCACTTTCTTTCCCGGTGCCGATGAGCTCGACGATCTGGAGGCGGGGCTCTCAGACCTTGCTCTGGGCATCTACAACGGTCTCCTCACTGCGAAGGCTTCTGAGCTGCAGGGCGAGGGCATCGATGTGGAGATCATCGACTATGCCGCGCTTGGCAACGCTATAACCGAGGACCCGTCGAGTTTTGGGATTGTAGCTCCGCGTTCTGATTTTCTTGTCGATGGATCGAGTTTTGATAGCGATCAGGTGGGCTTTTGGGACCCGATCCATCCGGCGGAAGCAGTCCATCAGGCTTGGGGCATCTACGCTGACTTTGTAATGTCGGGCGGTAGCACCGCGTCGCTCAGCGATTTCGGCACGCTCAGCTTTCAGGACAACGGCGCTAACGCGGTCTTTGCCAATGGCGGCGATGACATTGTCTTTGCGCGCGGTGGCGATGACGTCGTCTTTGGCGGATCGGGGGAGGATACGGTTTTCGGCGGGAGCGGCGATGACATCATCTCTGGCGGGTCCTCGGACGATTACCTCCTTGGCTCTCGCGGGTCTGACCTCATCGATGGCGGCGCCGGGGATGACGTCGTTAAGGGCGGCTCGGGTGATGACGTCTTTTTGGATGGCCTGGGAAGCGATGAAGTTCGCGGCGGCTCCGGAGACGACACGTTCATTTTTGTCGAAGGCGTGCTTGAGGGCGATGCCAGCGCGACCGAAGAAGAATTTCGCGGCGGGAGCGGGAGTGACGCGCTTTATCTCGTGCTCAGCGAGGCAAGTTTTGCGCTCTTTGAGGCCGACGGCGCGGGCGCTGCACTCGACGCTCTCAACATCTCCACGAGCGGGATCGAGAATGTCTTTGCCATCGACGGGCGCGGCGGCGTGGAGAGCACGCTTGGCGGCTTTTCCTGGTTTCAGGCCGGGGATTATTGGGGGCTGATTGCAGCGCCTACCGAGGATTTGCTCGTTTAAAGTTCCGAGGCCCTTGGGCGGGCTTGCGGCACTGGTTGGCATCGCGCGCGTTTCGGCGTAGCTCGCGAGGCCAATGCAGTGGCGCGGGGATCGTTCCGACATGGCCGATCGGTTTTCATTTGAGCTCAAGGCTGTGGATGGGCGTGCGCGCACGGGCGTGATTTCCACCCCAAGGGGCGAAGTGCGAACGCCAGCCTTTATGCCGGTGGGAACGGCGGGGACGGTGAAGGCGATGTTGCCCGAGTCGGTCCGCGCGACGGGGGCAGATATCCTTCTCGGGAACACCTATCACCTGATGCTCCGACCCACGGCGGAGCGGGTGGCGGCACTCGGCGGGCTGCATGATTTCATGAATTGGGAGCGGCCGATCCTCACCGATAGCGGCGGTTTCCAGGTGATGAGTTTGGCGGGTTTGCGCAGGCTCTCTGAGAAGGGCGTCACTTTTAAGAGCCACATTGATGGATCCATGCATGAGCTGACGCCGGAGCGGTCGATGGAGATCCAGCGGCTTCTCGGCTCGGACATCGTGATGTGCTTTGACGAATGCCCGGCGCTGCCCGCCGAGCGGGAGCGGATTGAGGAGAGCATGCGGCTTTCCATGCGATGGGCGGCCAGGTCGCGGGAGGCCTTTGGGGATCGGCCGGGGCACGCGCTTTTTGGGATTCAGCAGGGCGGTCTAGAGGAGGATTTGCGCGCTGAATCTGCCGCCGCGCTGCAAGAGATCGGGTTTGAGGGCTATGCCGTGGGCGGGCTCGCCGTGGGCGAGGGGCAGGAGGCGATGTTTGGCTGTCTCGATTACGCGCCCGAGCAGCTACCGCGGGACAAGCCCCGTTACCTCATGGGGGTGGGCAAGCCCGATGACATCGTGGGCGCGGTGAAGCGTGGGATCGACATGATGGATTGCGTGCTGCCCTCACGGTCGGGGCGCACGGGGCAGGCCTGGACGCGGCGCGGTCAGGTCAACATGCGCAACGCGCGGCACCGCGACGATCCGCGCCCACTGGAGGAGGGGAGTTCCTCGCCGGTAAATCGGTACTCGCGGGCATATCTGCACCATGTGGTGCGCGCCAATGAGATGATCGCGGGGATGCTGCTGACCTGGCACAACTTGCACTACTATCAGGAGCTCATGGCGGGAATGCGGGCGGCCATTGCGGAGGGTCGTTTCGCGGCGTGGGAGGCGGAATTTCACGCGCTCCGTGCCGAGGGTGACATTGAGCCTTTGTAGGTTCTCGGGCTGTTCGGACGCCGCTTGCTTTGCAAAGGCGCACCCGCCCGCCCGACTCCTCCATTCATCTTTCCGCAAATACTCCCGCCGGAGGCAATCCCGGCCTCAAAGTAAGAGCAGGGCCCAGGCGCAGAGGCCGAGCTGGATCAGCTGGATCACCACGGAGGCGCCGTGGAGTTGGCCGAATTTCTTTTTATCCTCGGCATCGGCGGCGTTGTTGATCTGATGCATGAGGATCTGGCGCGCGTAGACGGTGCTCAGGGTAATGACCGCGAGGATAAGGGCGGCGAGGGTGCTTTGTGGGAGCGCAAGCGCGGTGCAAATAGCGCCGAAGGCTATAATGGCGAGGTAGTAGTAGGGGAACGTGCCGCGCAGGATGGGGCGCACTTGTTCTAGAGGCAGGAGCTTAAAGAGCACCGGCGCGAAACCGAAGCTAAAGAACGTCATGCCACCCAAAAGGATGGCGGTTGCAAGCAGGGCTACGGCGTCGAGCATGGGCAGGTCTCCGGTCTGACCCGCTCAAACATAGGGCGCAACGCCGCGCGCCAAGGGTCTTAGCGCCGGAAACGAAAGGTCGCCCCTGGATAGTCGAATTCGTCAAAGCCTCGTCGGCGAAACGACGTGTTGTAGGCCAGTAGCAGACCTACGGAAGAACGATGACCGTCATCCAGATCATCGAGTATCCGCCGACGCGCTTCGCGCCTTTCACGTTCAGAAATGTTGCTAGCATTCAAAGTGCGCGTTTGGGTTTCCCCGTCATAGCTGCATGACAGCGTGACCTGCGGCGCGGTGTTGCGGAAGAGCGGAAACTCGACGGCCGCTGGTGTAACGAAAGTGGCGCTGTAGCCTGGCCCGCTCACGCGGCATGGAACGCGCACAATTTCCGCCGATGTGTCATCCTCGATGAGCCGTGCGCGCACAGTAGCCGTGTCAAGCCCGGTGACGGCGTTTCTGCGTTCCTCAGTCGCAAAGCTCATCTGCACTGGCGCCTGGGTGATAGGTGCTGTTGCAACGCAGCCCATGAGAAGTAGGGGCGCGGCGAAAAAAGGGACTAATCTCAATGACATTCAACGCTCCTTAATCGGTGCCTCTCACTTAGCAACAGGGCTGATGTTATTAAATATCGAGTGTGTGCGCCTCTTTTTTAGCATGTAGCGCAGACCATCCCCAGCTTCGTTCAAACTTCATTGACGTCAGCCTTGTAGCGCCCTTGCGGGTGCCCCCTCTTCTGGGCAGAGTACGCGCAATTGAGCATGGTGCGGTTGAAAGCCCGGGTAACGGGCATTAGCTCCACCCAACCGAGACAGGAAAGGGCAGTCACTGCCGCGACCGGGGTCGCCGCCCTTTGCCAAGGACAAGGAATATTCCATGCAAGAGCCTCTCGCTCCTTCGTATCCCGTTCTCCCGCTGCGTGACATCGTGGTGTTTCCACACATGATCGTCCCGCTATTCGTAGGCCGGGAGCGTTCCGTGCGTGCCCTCGAAGCGGTCATGCGCGACGACAAGCAGATTTTGCTTTCAAGCCAGGTGGACCCGTCGGAAGACGAACCGGCCTCTGATGGTATCTATAAAGCGGGCGTGCTCGCCAATGTGCTGCAGCTTCTTAAGCTGCCGGATGGTACGGTGAAGGTTCTGGTGGAAGGCCGGGCGCGGGTGCGCATTTCGGACTACATCGAAAACGATGACTACTTCGAGGCTGGTGCTGAGTATCTCACCGAGATGCCCGGCGACGAGGAAGCCACGACAGCGCTGGTAAGGTCCGTTGCGAAGGAATTTGAGCGCTACGCGAAGGTTAAAAAGAACATCCCTGAGGAAGCGCTAACGGCGGTGTCTGATACGCGGGAGCCTGCGAAGCTGGCTGACCTCGTGTCGGGCCATCTGGGTATCGAGGTGCACCAGAAGCAGGAGCTTTTGGAGACGCTGTCGGTTTCCGAGCGGCTCGAGAAGGTCTTTGGCCTTATGCAGGGGGAGATGTCCGTCCTGCAGGTGGAGAAGAAGATCAAGACGCGCGTGAAGTCTCAGATGGAGCGCACGCAGCGCGAATATTATCTGAATGAGCAGATGAAGGCCATTCAGAAGGAGCTGGGCGACGGCGAGGACGGCGCAGGCGAAGTGGCCGAGCTCGAAGAGCGGATCGCGGCCACGAAGCTTTCCAAAGAGGCCAAAGAGAAGGCTGACGCCGAGCTCAAGAAGCTCAAGAACATGTCGCCGATGAGCGCCGAAGCCACAGTCGTGCGGAATTACCTCGATTGGATGCTGAGCGTCCCGTGGGGAACGAAATCCCGCGTGAAAAAAGACCTGGGACGCGCGCAGAAGGTGCTCGATGACGATCACTATGGCCTGGAGAAGGTCAAAGAGCGGATCGTTGAGTATCTCGCGGTGCAGCAACGCTCGAAGAAGCTCAGGGGGCCGATCATGTGCCTTGTGGGCCCTCCCGGCGTGGGTAAGACATCGTTGGGTAAGTCCGTTGCCAAGGCCACGGGACGCGAGTTTATCCGAATCTCGCTCGGTGGTGTGCGCGATGAATCGGAAATTCGCGGGCACCGGCGGACCTATATCGGCTCCATGCCCGGGAAGATTATCCAGGCGCTGAAGAAGGCGAAGACGACGAACCCGCTGATCTTGCTCGATGAGATCGACAAGATGGGGCAGGATTTCCGGGGTGACCCGGCATCGGCGATGCTTGAGGTGCTCGATCCGGAGCAGAACTCGACCTTTGTGGATCACTATCTTGAGGTGGAGTACGACCTCTCGAACGTGATGTTCCTGACGACGTCGAACTCCTACAACATGCCGGGGCCGCTCATTGACCGGATGGAGATCATCCCGCTGGCGGGCTACACGGAGGACGAGAAGGCGGAGATCGCCCATCGTCACCTGATCCCGAAGCAGGTGAAAAACCATGGCCTGAAAAAGGGTGAGTTCACGCTGGAACCGGACGCGCTGCAGGAGATCGTGCGGACATATACGCGCGAAGCCGGTGTGCGGAACCTGGAACGCGAGATCGGCAAGCTTGCGCGGAAGGCCGTGACGAAGATCATCAAGAAAGAGGCGGAAGAGGTGGTTGTGACCCCTGAAAACCTCGATGACTTCTTGGGCGTGAAAAAGTTCCGCTACGGGCTCGCTGAAGAGGAAAACGCTGTGGGCGTGGTGACCGGCCTTGCCTACACCTCTGTCGGCGGCGACTTGCTCCATATCGAGGCGCTCAAGTTGCCCGGTAAGGGCCGCATGAAGACCACGGGTAAGCTCGGCGATGTGATGAAGGAATCCATCGATGCGGCGTCCTCCTATGTGCGGTCGATTGCTCCGGAAATCGGGGTGAAACCCACGAAGTTCGACGCGATGGACATTCACGTCCACGTGCCAGACGGGGCAACGCCCAAGGACGGACCCTCAGCGGGCTTGGCCATGGTGACGTCTATCGTATCGGTCTTGACCGGCATCCCGGTAAAGAAAGACATCGCCATGACGGGTGAGGTCTCACTCCGCGGCAATGCGATGCCTATCGGCGGGCTCAAGGAGAAGCTTTTGGCGGCTCTTCGCGGGGGGATCACCACGGTGCTCATCCCGCAGGAGAACGAAAAGGACCTCCCCGAGATCCCCGACAACGTGAAAGAAGGGTTGAAGATCATCCCGGTTGGCCACGTTTCCGAGGTGCTCGAGCACGCGCTCATTGAGAAGCCCGAGGGCATCGAATGGGATGAAGCGGCTGAGGAAGCCGCTGCGGCAGCGCTGGCTGCCGAACGTGCGGCGGGGTCTGGCGCGACGGCGCACTAGCAGGCCTTGATTGAGAAAGAAGCGGTGGGGCGGCTAGCCTCGCCGTTTTTCGTTGCTTGCCTCTGTCGATGAGCGGCTTTTTAGAGCTTTGCGCAGATATTGGGGTGAGTTTGTTCATTTTTTGCCGTATGTTGTTACCAACGAATGAGGGGCATCATGGCAAGAGCAACTACCACCAAGAAAACCACCACCCGGACGGCTGCTGCGCGAAAGACGACGTCCAGTAAGGCGCCTGCAGCAAGCAAGGCTAAAGCGCCAGCGCCCAAGACGAGCACGGCCAAAGCGCCCGCCAAGGGTGTGGTGACGCCGAAGGCTGCCGTGCCCGAAGCTGAGGTCGCACGCGAATTCAAGAAGAAAGAGCTCGTCGACCGTGTGGTTGCGGCGACCGGCGCGAAGAAAGGCCAGGCGCGGCCGGTGATTGAGGCAACGCTGGCGGTTTTGGGTGAGGCGATGGCGAAAGGCGAAGCCATGAACCTGGAGCCTTTGGGGAAACTCAAGGTGCAGAAGGAAAAGGATGTGGGCGCGGCAACGGTATATTCCTGCCGGGTGCGCCGGAAGAAATCTGGCACGACAGGGCCCAAGCCGCCCCTTGCGGAGGCTGCGGAGTAGGGGTATCTGCCCCGCCACAGGTCACGCACCTTGGGGTGATTAGCTCAGTGGTAGAGCGCTTCGTTCACATCGAAGATGTCGGGAGTTCAAATCTCTCATCACCCACCATCTCTATCTTTGCAATGATTTCGCGCGGCTCGGACGCTCGTGCTATGCACGTAGCACCCGCCCGCCCGAATCCAGCCTTTGGCGGTTTGAATTGGGCTAAAGTGCTTTGACGGGTTACCCAGAGCTTTACATTTTGCGGCACGGGCAGACCGTGTGGAACGCGGAGGGGCGTCTTCAGGGCGCGTTGAACTCCCCGTTGACGGCGCTCGGGGTGGAGCAGGCGCAGGCGCAGGGGCGTATTTTGTCTCGCGTGGACTTGGGCGGTTTTCGCGCGTTTTCTTCGCCGCTGGGTCGGACGGTGGAAACGGCAGGGTATGCCGTCGCGCCGCACGTCATGCGCATCGAGACCGACGCGCGTCTCAGAGAGATCGAGGTTGGGGAGTGGTCTGGGCGACAGCGTGACGAGCTCGGCGTGGCCTACGATCCAGACGTGCCACCCGGCGAGACACTGTCGCTTTACGAGGCTGCGCCCGGTGGCGAAGGCCTCGCGCGCCTGGAACAGAGGTGCCAGGCCTTCCTCAATGACCTTCGAGAGCCGGCGGTGATCGTGACCCATGGAATCACAGGGCGCATGCTCCGCGCGCTTTGGCTTGGATGGGGTGCGGGGCGGCTCATGGACCTGCCGGGAGGGCAGGGGATCGTTTTTCACCTGCGTGACGGCGATCATCGCGTGCTCGAAGACCACTAAGGCCTTGCGCCCGGGGGGCAGCTTTGGCTATCTGCGCGCCGGTACGGGTGGTTAGCTCAGTTGGTAGAGCGTCTCGTTTACACCGAGGATGTCGGGGGTTCGAGCCCCTCACCA
>JBCCYG010000078.1:0-9169 GCA_039190145.1 Pseudomonadota bacterium
ACCGGCGCCGCCCTCGACGAGGTCGTCGCCAGCGGCAAGGTGCGCCATGTCGGTGTGTCGAACTTCAAGCTCCACGATTGGAACCTGCTGCAATCGGCCATGGACACGCCCCTCGTGACAAACCAGATCGAGATCAGCCTCCTCCACCACGCGCCCTTCACCAATGGCGATGTGGCCTATCTTCAGGAACGCTCAGTGCCGCCCATGGCCTGGAGCCCGCTCGCGGGTGGAACCCTCTTCCAAAATGCGGAGGTCATGACCGCCCTCGGTCAGGTCGCCCAAGCTAACGATGTCGACGAAACCGCCGTCGCCGTTGCCTGGCTCCTGGGCCACCCGGCACGGATCATGCCGGTCATGGGCACAAACAACCTGAACAGAATCAAGGCATTCTCCGACGCGCTCAAAGTAAAAATGGACCGCCAGACGTGGTTCGAGCTTTACACCGCTGCGCTTGGGAACGAGGTACCCTGATGAGCTACGAGGGACCGATCATGAGCGCGCCAGACGTTTTCGAGCCAACGCCAGACAACGCCCGTGCCTTCCGCGACGCGCTTGGCCGCTTTGCGACCGGCGTCACAGTGGTGACAACAGCGACCGATCGCGGCCCCATGGGCTTCACCGCCAACAGTTTCGCGTCGGTGTCGCTGGAACCGCCCCTCGTGCTCTGGTGCCCGGCCAAATCCTCCTCCCGCTTTGGCGACTACACCAATGGCCGTTCCTTCGCGATCCACGTGCTCGGCCAAGATCAAGCCAGGTTGGCCAACGACTTCGTCAACGAACCCGATGCCTTTGACGGGCTCGACTGGTACGAGGCCGAGGACGGCACGCCGCTTTTCAATGATTGCATCGCCCGCTTTCACTGCGCCTCCCATGCCTATCACGAAGGCGGGGATCACGTGATCGCCGTGGGCCGTGTGCTCTACGTGGCCACGCGCCCGGGCGCACCGCTTCTTTTTGCTTCCGGTTGCTATGGGAGCTTTACCCAGGGCTGAGCCCTGCACATAGTGGCAAGAGAGGTCGGCAAACGACCCGCCGCAGTAAGGGAGGGTAGCGCGATGTCGCTACTATTGGGGGTCTTACGGCCCCTTGAGAAGCTCAACGATGTGCTCATGGCCGTCGGACGCGTGCTCGCGCTCACCGCGCTCGGCCTCATGGTCTGTTTTATCCTTTACCAAATCCTCATGCGCCTCTTCTTCGAGGCCCCGAACTGGACCGAGGAAGGCGCGCGCTTCCTGATGCTCTGGATGACCGGTCTCATCGGCCCGCTTGCTTACCGCCAGGGCGGTTTCGTGGGGATCGACATGCTCGAACGCGCGCTCAGCCGCACGCTGGCTGCAACGCTCGCGCTCATCCTTCTCCTCCTCGCCATGGTCGTTATCATCCGCTGCGTCGAACTCGGCTGGTCCAACGTCAACAGCTTCTCCGCCCGCGGCACCTCGGCCACGCTGCGCGTGCCGCTGGAGCTTTTTGGCGGCGAGAACATCAAGTTCAAAAATAGCTGGTCCTTTGCGTCGCTATTCGTCGGCTTCTGCCTCATGGCCCTCGTCAATACTGAGTTGATCCTGCGCCAGGTCATCACACTCCTCGGCGGCTATGCACAGCTAAAACCCCTCGCCGAAGCCGGGCCAATCGACTGATGGACATGCGGCACCACCCCCTTCATCTTTCCTCAATAACTCCCGCCGGAGGCACGAATTTTCCCGAAAATTCGTCCCCCTTTTCAAGAGGGACGCGCAGATGCTAATCTGGTTCCTCCCGGCCTTCCTCGTGCTCCTGATGATCGGCCTGCCGGTCGTCTTCGGTCTCCTCCTCGCCCCAGGCGCCCTCCTCGTCCTGGACGGCTCAAGCCGCGACCTCGCGATCCTCTACCGCAATCTTTACAACGGGATAGACAGCTTCCCGCTCATGGCGCTGCCGTTCTTCATGCTCGCAGGCGAGATCATGAATCGAGGCGGCATCACGATCCGCCTCGTGGAGTTTTCCCAGGCCATCATGGGCCACCTTCGCGGCGGGCTCGCCCAGGTGAACATCCTGAGCTCGATCCTCTTCGCGGGCCTCTCCGGCTCCGCCGTGGCCGACACTTCAGCGCTCGGTTCCACTCTCATCCCGGCCATGGAGAAAAACGGCTATTCCCGCCGCTTTGCCGCCGCCATCACCGCGGCGAGCTCTGTGATCGGCCCGATCATCCCGCCCTCGGGCATCATGATCATCTACGCCTATGTGATGGGCGAAAGCGTGGCCGCCCTCTTCCTTGCAGGTATCGTGCCGGGAATTCTCGTGGGAGTGGGCCTCATGGTCATGGTCCGCCTCATGGCCGACCGCTACGACTTGCCCAAGGCCGAACGCGTCGTCCACAAGGGTCAGACGATCTCCACAACAGAATACTGGGTGAGCCTCGTCCTCCTGCGTGTGACGCTGGGCTTCCTTTTCTTCCGCATCATCGGCGGGTTCGCGGGCTTTTTTGCCGATGATGCCCCCGCCACCCAAGCCTGGACCAATCTGGCACTTTTCTCCGCCTGCTATGTGAGCGCGGACCTCCTTTTGCGCCAGTACCGCAAGTCAGCCAGCTATGACTTCCGCATCACTTGCAAAAAAGCCGTGGCCCCCCTGCTCACGCCGGTCATCATCTTGGGCGGCATCCTCGGCGGGTTCATGACGCCCACTGAGGCTTCCGCCATCGCCGTGATTTACGCGCTCTTCGTGAGCTTCTTTGTGCTTAACGCCATGAAGGTAGGTGACCTCCCCGCAATTCTCGCCCGCTCCGCCCTGGCCTCCTCGGCGGTCCTGCTCCTCGTGGGCGCAGCCGTGAGCTTCAAGACCGTCGTTGCGCTCTCGGGTGCACCGCAAATCCTAGCAGATTTCATTCTTGCGCTCTCCGAAAACCCGCTGATCCTGCTGCTGCTGATCAATCTGCTTCTCTTCATCGTCGGCATGTTCCTCGATGCAGGCCCGGCGATCATCATCCTCGGGCCGATCCTCGGGCCGATTTTCGTCGATCTCGGGGTCCACCCCGTTCACTTCGCGATCATCATGAGTGTGAACCTAACCGTGGGTCTCGCCACCCCGCCCATGGGCCTCGTGCTCTTTGTGGCATCGTCGGTTTCCGGCGAGCGGGTGGAAACCATCGCCCGCGCCATCCTACCCTTCCTCGCCGTCGAGGTTCTGGTGATCTTCCTCATCACCTACTTCCCGGCGATTTCCATGACCGTCCCCTACCTCACCGGCTTCCTGAATTGCGGGCCGGAGGTGGCGTTCTTCGATTGCATTAGCCCCGCCCCCCCGGATGGATGAACGGGCGGATACCCATCTTCAGATCAAGCACCCAAGGGAGGAATCATATGCTCAGATCACTCACCAAAGTCGCCCTAACGGCGGCGCTGCTCGCGGGCTCCGCGATGACAGCCTACGCGCAGGAGTACACCCTCCGCGCCACGGCAAACTCCAACGAAAATGACGAGGACTATGACGGCCTGATCGTCTTTAAGAACTACGTCGAAGCAGCCTCCAATGGCGCCATCGCCGTTGAGCTCTTCATCGGCACGCAGCTCTGCGAGACGGGCACGGAGTGCCTCCAGGGCGTCTCCGAGGGCTCCATCGACATCTACATCTCCACGTCCGGTGGCGCCGCGGGCCTCTTCCCCTACGTTCAGGTGCTCGACCTACCCTACCTGATGGCCGATGACCGCGTGGCGGAGCACGTCCTCTCCCAGACAGACTTTACCCGCACGATGCGTGGCAAAATCCTGGAAGACAGCGACAACACCATTCGCCTCATGACAATCGGCAACACTGGCGGCTGGCGCAACTTCGCCAACACAAAGCGGCGCCTGGCGACACCGGCTGACTTTGACGGGCTCAAGCTTCGTACTGTCGTCGCAGACCTTCCGCAGGAACTCGTCCGCGCCCTCGGCGCGTCGCCGACCCCGATCCCATGGCCGGAGCTCTTCACCTCCTTCCAGACCGGCGTCGTTGACGGCTCCAAAAACGGCATCACCGACATCATGGGCATGAAGTTCCCCGATGCGGGCCTGCAATTCGTGACGCTCGACGGTCACGCCTATATGGGCGCGCTCTGGTACATGAATAACGAGACCTTCATGTCTATGGACGAAGAGCTGCGTCGGGTGGTGGTGGACGGCTTTTATGCCCTCCAACAGGCCACCTTCGCCTCGCCCAAGCGCAAGTCGATCCAGGCCTACGCAGACTTCGTCGCTGGCGGCGGTGACCTCTATGTGCCGACCCCGGCCGAAAAGGCCGCCTTCGCAGAGGCCGCTGAGCCCGTGCTCGGCTGGTTCACCGACAACGTCGATGGCGGTGACGAAATCCTCGCCGCGCTGCAAGAGGCTGTCGCAGAGGCGGAGGCCGATCTCGGTGCCGCGCGCGCCGCAGACCTCCAGTAAACGATTAAGAAAACAGCAAGGGCGCGTAGCACTGGCGCGCCCTTTTTCGTGGCCTACTTTCTTAAATCGTTGTCATTAGACTTTCATGCGCACATGTGATCCAAGCGCGATAACAGAGCAGAGACAAAAACGAGGGCCACAATGACCGAGCTTCCCGACGTCCACCAGGCAGAGCCCATTCCAGAAGCGGCGCGCGCCGAAATCGAGGCGCTCATGAGCTCCGCTGACCTCTTCCGCTACACGTCGGAAAACAGCGCGACAGCCCGTCTCGAAGAAGCTTTTGCCAAGCATATGGGCGTCAAATACGCCGTTGCAGTGGCCTCCTGCTCCGCTGGCCTCTTCATCGCCCTCAAGGCGCTCGGCCTAAAGCCAGGCGCCAAGGTCCTGATCCCGGCCTTCACCTTCGCCGCCGTCCCCTCCTCCGTCGTTCACGCCGAATGTGTGCCGGTCCTTGTGGAATGCGGCGCAAACTACCGGATCAACATCGAAGATTTCAAAGCCAAGCTCCCTGGCGCCGACGCTGTCCTGATCTCGCACATGCGTGGCCATACCTCAGACATGGACGCGATAATGGAGCTGGCCGATGCAGCGGGCCTTCCCGTTGTGGAAGACGCCGCCCATTCCGTCGGCACCCGCTGGAATGGCAAACAGATCGGCACGCTCGGCACCGTTGGCTGCTTTTCCTTCCAAAGCTACAAAATGCTCAATGCTGGTGAAGGCGGTATGGTCATCTCTGACGACCCCGACCTGATCGCCCGTGCGGTGATCATGTCCGGCGCCTATGAGCACAATTGGAAAAAGCACCCTGTGCTCCACTCCGCCTTCGCCAAATGGCAAAACAAGCTGCCGCTCTACAACACGCGCATGTCCAACCTCTCCGCCGTGGTCATTATCCCGCAGATCGAGGAACTCGCGCGCCGCTCCGCCATGGGTCTGCGCAACCACGACCACATGGCCAGGATCCTGAATGCCGAGCCCTATTTCGACGTGCCCCCGCCCCTGCCGCAGGAGGAGCGCGCCCCGGACTCGATCCAGTTCAACCTCGTCGACTTCACCGATGATGAGGCAAAAGCGCTGGTGGCCGAGCTCAAAGCGCGCCACCTCGGCGCGCAGGTCTTTGGCCTGAGCTCCGACAATGCACGCGCCTTCTGGAACTGGCAGTTCCTCCCGCCGGAAAGCATCCCTGGCGGCGACCTGCCGGCGACCCGTGCCATGCTCGTGCGCGCCTGCGACGTCCGCCTCCCGGCGCGGCTGAGCTTGGAGGAGGTTGAAGCCATCGCCGAGGCGGTGATCTCCGCCGCACGCTCGGCCAAATCCTCGAGCCAACCCGTCGCCGCCGAATAGACCGAACCGAAATCTTCAAAGGATTTCGGCCCGAGTTCTTTACAAGAAGTCGGATAGCAAAACGTGCGTTAACCTTCGCTAAACCTTTCTGGCCGCGCAAAAGCCCGCCGCGCCTATGGCCCATTTCTGGCCCGGTTCTGTACCGCTTATGGCTCCTTGTTTTGTGCGCTCGCCCCGTTAAGCTCAGCGAAACGGGTACATCCAAACACGGTAATCATCGATTAACACATGGGCATGGTCGATCTCTTCCGGGGTCATCTTCTTGACCACCTCTTCAAGGCTGATCGCCGCGTCAGGGTCACCGCCGATGGCAGAAAGCGCATACCACATATAGGCGCGGATAAGGTCCGGCTCCGGCATCCCGAGCCCCACCTCATAGTACCAACCAACGCCGCTTTGCGCGCCCGGATGTCCCTTCATGGCAGAGCGCAAATACCACTCGAAAGCGCGCACAAAGTCCTGCTCTACGCCGAGCCCGAGCGCGTACATCACCCCGATAAACTCCTCAGCGTCGGCATTGCCCGACCGCGCCGCGGGCCAAAACGCCTCATAAGCTTCCTCAAAGCGCCCCGCCTCCATCAGGTCGCGCGCTTCCTCGATTTCAGCCACAGCCGGGGCAGCCACCCAAAGCGCCAAAAGCGTCACAAACTTCTTCATGGTCTCGTCCTTTCGCTCTTGGCCTCTCCGGCGATGGCTATCGACAGCCTGATCCTCTCACCCGATGATTTTCTCCCCTTCGACGAAGATCAAGCAAAGATCGGCCAGCTGCTCTTTTACGACAAAATCCTCAGCGGAAACATGAACATAAGCTGCGGGACATGCCACCATCACACGCTGGCGGGGGGCGACGGGCTGTCGTTAGGCATCGGTGAGGGCGGCGTGGGCGTGGGCCCTGACCGCACCGCCGGGACGGGCGATGACCAGATCCGCAAGCGCATCCCGCGCTCGGCACCCACGCTTTGGAATATTGGGCATAAAAGCGTCCACACGCTCTTCCATGACGGGCGGCTCCGCATCTCCGATCTTTACGGCAATGGCTTCAATTCGCCCGCAGAGGAATGGCTACCCCAGGGTCTCGACAACATCATCGCGGCGCAGGCCGTGCTGCCTTTAACAGCGCAGTTTGAGATGGCAGGAAACCCGCGCGAGAACGAGGTGGCGGGCGCTGTCCATGACCGGATCGATGCAGCCTGGCCAATCCTCGCCAAGCGCGTGCGGGTCATCCCGGAATACGGCGATATGTTCGTCGCCGCCTTCCCACATATTGAGTCCGCCGATCAGGTAACTATCGTCGAGATTGCCAATGCCCTCGGCGCTTTTATCGGGCGCGAGTGGCAAAGCTTTGACAGCCCCTATGACGCCTGGCTGACCCGGGGCACGCCCCTGCCCGATCCCGCCGATCGGGGGCGTAAGCTTTTCTTTGGCAAAGCAGGGTGTACTGCCTGCCACTCCGGCCCGCTCTTTACCGATCAGAAGTTTCATGCCCTCGGATTACCCGCCTACGGGCCCGGCCGTACGCGCCGCTTCGACCCAATGCCGCGCGACGTGGGCCGCATGGGCGAAAGCGACCGTCTGGAGGATGCATACCGCTTCCGCACGCCAAGCTTGCGCAACGTGGCCCTCACCGCGCCCTACGGCCATAATGGTGCGTATCCAACGCTGCGCGGTATCCTTGAACACCACCGCGACCCAGTCGCCATGCGCACAAAATGGACCCGCGACATGGCCGCCCTCCCTGAAGCGCCCTGGTTAGAAGCCATTGATTTCGTGATACAATCCGATGCGCGTGAGATGGCCCGACAGGCGTCCAAACTCGATCTGGAAGGCATCGACATCACCGATGCTGAACTCGCGGATATCGAAGCATTTCTGCACGCATTAACGGGGGAAACGGCCTGGGAGCGGCCCCTCGGACGCCCCGACAGCGTGCCATCGGGCCTTTCCGTCGATTAGGCCCTGATCAAGACGCCCAAATCCGCCACGTTCGTGCCCGTACCGCCGGTCATCAGCAGGCCATCGCCGGCCTTAAGCGCCTGATAAGCGTCATTATTTTCTAAGAGCCTTAGCACGTCGACGCGTGATTTCATCTCGTCCATCCGCGCCGCATCGACGAACCCGCCCGCCGCATCCGTGGGCCCATCGCGCCCGTCCGACCCTCCCTGCAGATAGACCCAATCTCCGCGCCCGAGGTGGAGGCCCACTCGAAGCGCAAGCTCCTGATTACGTCCGCCTTTTCCAGTGCCCTTAAGCTGTACAGTCGTCTCGCCACCAAAAAGATGAATGCCCTTATCCGTCGTGCCCGCCACCCGCCGCGCAGCATCCTCAACGTCGCCAACAAGCGCAGGGGTATGAATGTGGACCGGCAGATCAAACTCCCGCGCCTCCTGAGCCATCGCCATCACTGACACGGTATTTGACCCAATCAGCACGTTCTCCGCCTCCGGCACGGCGGCCGCATCATCATCGGAACCCAAATGGCTTTGCACCGCCTCAGGCAAACGATCCCAAATGCCATAGCTCTCACAGACTTGCCGCGCCGCCGCCCGAGACCCGAGCGGCGCAACGGTCGGCCCGCTGGCTATGGCGCGCAGATCGTCCCCGACGACATCCGATAGAATAAGCGCCCGAAGCCGCGCTGGAGCCGCAGCCCGCACCATGCCCCCTCCCTTCAAACGTGAGAGATTCTGGCGCACGAGATTCATCTCGGTGATGTCCGCTCCGGAAGCCAGAAGAAGCTCGCTGACGTCTATTTTGTCTTGCAGCGTCAAACCCTTGGCAGGCGCGGGTAATAGAGCCGACCCACCGCCAGAAATGAGCGCCAGCACGTTCTCCGACGCCGCCTCGAGGGCGCTCTCAACAGCTGAAGCCGCGCTCAATCCCACTTCGTCCGGCACTGGATGAGCAGCCGCAAAGACCTCTGCTCCGGGCACATCTTGGGCGTTTTCCGGGTTGGTGACGATGATGCAACGCGCAGGTTCAAACCCGGTTTCCAGCGCCGCCTCCGCCATGCGGACCGCCGCTTTCCCAACAGCGATGAGCGTGGTCCCCATCGGTACGGTCGATGCTTCCAAGGCCTTTTTCACAGCCTCATAAGGGTCCGCAGCCGCCACACCCGCGTCAAAGATGGCCCGCGCGGCGGCGCGCATTTCTTCAATGTTCATAAGGCTCAAACCCAGCTTAGCTGGTGCGCTTTTAGCAGGTCCGTCAGCAACAAACGAGCGCCTTCCCGGTGCGCTTCATGGAGCCTGTGAGCCGCTCGCGCGTCCCCCGCGCGAATCGCGGCAAGCACGGCGCGGTGGTCTTCATTTGAGCGATGCGGGATGGGGCGGAGCCTGAGCGTCACCATGCGCGCCCGGCGCACCTGATCGGCATATAGCGCCACCGCTTCTTCCAACCGAGGATTGCCGCTCGCCTCAACGAGGCTC
>JBCCYG010000079.1:0-9163 GCA_039190145.1 Pseudomonadota bacterium
CGGCGGGCATATCTCGACGCCGTCAGGACAAAAGCAGGCCACCGGCACCAAGATGAACTGGATTTCCAACTACGTTCGCCCGACGATCAACTCGCTCTTTTCGCGGCGCGAAGTTCCAGAAAACCTTTGGACCAAATGCCCCGAATGCGGGCAGATGATCTTTCACCGGGAGCTGGCCGATAACCTCTATGTTTGCCCACATTGCGGGCATCACATGGCGATCAGCCCGCGCTTGCGCTTCACGAACCTTTTTGACAACGGCATCTTCACCGAAATCGAGGTTCCCGAGCCGCTTGCTGACCCGCTGCACTTCCGCGATCAGAAGAAATACCCGGATCGCCTCAAAGCCGCGCAAAAGGCGACGGCAGAGCGAGAGGCCATGCTCGTTGCGACGGGCGAGATTGGCCGGACACCCATCGTCGCTGCTGCGCAAGACTTCTCCTTCATGGCGGGGTCCATGGGGATGTATGTGGGAAACGCCATCATTGCGGCCGCCGAGCGCGCGGTGGAGCTTGGACGCCCACTGATCCTCTTCTCCGCAGCTGGCGGCGCGCGGATGCAGGAAGGCATTTTGAGCCTCATGCAAATGCCACGCACAACAGTGGCCGTGCAGATGCTGAAAGAAGCAGGCATCCCTTACATCGTCGTACTGACGCATCCCACTACCGGTGGCGTCACAGCAAGCTACGCCATGCTCGGCGACGTGCACATTGCAGAACCAAATGCCCTGATCTGTTTCGCTGGTCCCCGCGTTATCGAACAGACGATCCGGGAGACCTTGCCGGAAGGCTTCCAGCGTGCCGAATACCTCCTCGACCACGGGATGCTCGACCGCGTCACAGCACGCAAGGATATGCGCGATGAGCTGATTACGATCACGCGTATGCTTCTGTCGCAGACGCCCGCCGTCAAAGGCGACCTTCCGGCACCGGCCCCGCTCCCAACGGCGGAACCCGCAGAGGAAAGCCAGGGGTGAGCCCCCAGACTTCCGACGCCATCCTCGAAAGGATGATGGCGCTCCACCCCAAAATCATCGACCTTACGCTGGACCGCGTCTGGCGCCTACTGGAGCGGCTCGAAAACCCTGAGCTCAGCCTGCCCCCCGTTGTCCATATCGCGGGTACCAATGGCAAAGGCTCGACGCTCGCGATGATCCGTGCCGGGCTTGAAGGGGCAGGCCTCACCTGCCACGCCTACACCTCACCCCACTTGGCTAGATTTCATGAACGTATCCGCGTTGCGGGCGATCTGATTAGCGAAGCGGCCCTCACTGCTGTCCTAGACGAATGCTATGAGGCCAATGGTGGCGAGCCGATCACCTATTTCGAGATCACGACGATCGCCGCTCTCCTCGCTTTCGCGCGCACCGCCGCTGACCACACACTCCTTGAGGTCGGCTTGGGCGGGCGGCTCGACGCCACCAATGTCGTCGCCAAACCTGCGCTCACTGTCATCACTCCTGTGGACATGGATCACCAGAAGTTCCTGGGCGACACGCTACCCGAAATCTCCTTCGAAAAAGCGGGCATCCTCAAGCGTGGCGTACCTTGCGTGGTTGCGCGCCAACATGAAGCCGCCATGGATGTAATAGAAGCGCAAGCGGCAAAGGTTGGGGCACCTCTCATCGCCCATTCTCAGCACTGGCACGTTTGGGAGGAACGCGGGCGCCTTGTCTACCAAGACGAAACGGGCCTGCTCGATCTCCCTCTGCCCAACCTGCTTGGGCCGCATCAGATTCAAAATGCGGGGACTGCACTCGCAGCACTCCGGCACCTTGGCCATGGAGAGACTGTTTGCGAGGCTGGGCTCACCAAAGCGAATTGGCCTGCCCGCATGCAGCGACTTGTTCGAGGTCCGCTTCTGAATATCGCACCAAAGGCAGAGATCTGGCTTGATGGTGGCCATAACCCTGCGGCGGGTTCCGCAATCGCGGGCACCTTGGCGGGTCTTCCACGCCGTCCAACGCATCTCATATGCGGCATGCTCAGGACAAAGGATGTGGTTGGCTATCTAAAGCCCTTAAAGCAACACGCTGAGACCCTTGTCGCCGTCGACATCCCGGGTGAAGCAGCGACTTTGCCCGCCATCGAAACACAAAACTACGCGGTGGAGGCGGGCATTTCAGCGAGCGAAACCGAAAGCGTGTCATCCGCCGTAAGAAAAATCGTTTCTACCCAGCCAAGAGCGCGAATTCTCATTTGTGGATCGCTGTACCTTGCTGGCCATATCCTGCGCGACCACGGATAGCGGGGCACGCCTTACGCTCTGATGAGAAAAAAGCGGGGTTGTGCAGAAAATCGAATCACTCCCGGTTGACTTGATTCGCACCGACACCCTACATGTGGCGCGGCCGGACACGGGTGGCGAGTATGTGCTCCGAGCACACAATATGTGGGACAGATTTGGGGGCGAACCAATGCGCGCACTAGGGCCGCGCCAGGGACATTTATTCTTCGAGCATAGAAATCCTGTGCAGGGTCCGCGCGCTGCTGAGCCGTTTCTGGGGGCCTCTCTGTGATGCACAGCCCCATCATAATCGTTGGAAGTTTCATAGCCTTGACGGTCTGGCTTGCCTTCTTCCAAGAGGAACGACCCACCGAACCAGTAGCAATGCTTCGCGAGGAAAGTGCTGACGTCGAGGCGGCGGCGCCTGCGTCTAATTCAAGGCAAGCGGAAGCACCGCTAACAGAGCCAGTGCTTGCGCCAAACGTCACGAAGTTAGCCATCGACCCGATCACCCTCGCGATACCTATGGAAAGTGCTTTTGAAGCCCCGCCAACGCTCGCAGCGATACGGCCGTGGTTGCGTCCATATCCGCCGAAGAAAATCGTGACCGAAGAACGGCAACCGCTAGCCCCGACCCGTTCGACGCCTGTGCAACCACTCTTTGCAACTCTATCAGCAGGTCGGCCGACATTTATAACGTCCACAGCTATGAGTGCGGATGGCGTGCTGCACCCATCTGTTCAAGCAGCTGAAAGATCAACGCAACGTCTGCAAGTCGAAGTGGCCCGCCGCGCAACACTTCAGAACTTCAATTTTCCATGGCAGGACGTTGCTCTCAGCGAAGGCGCTTCTAGCACTGTGAAACTTACTCCAAACGTCGGACAAGCACAGAGCTCCGAACTGCGTAGCCTAGCCTTAAACGCACCCACCCGCGCGATACACACCGTGCGGCAGGGTGACAGCTTTCTGACGCTGGCGCTCCGCTACTATGACGACGCTAGCAAAAGCGATTTCATCCTCGAAGCAAACCGCCGGAACCTCACGGAAGATGGTGAACTGATTGTCGGACAGCTGCTTCGCATCCCAGAAATTGAGCAGCTCTAGGCCCAACGTTATTCAGCGCCAATCTTATCGGAAGGTCGCGCCGCCATGGCTGATCGAACAACCCGTTTCGTGGGCTTTATCCCCTAGCAGAGGCCGTATCTCGGGCGTAAACGGCAGCTATGAAGATCACAAAACTTACGACCTACGTCGTCCCGCCGCGCTGGTGCTTTCTCAAAATCGAGACCGATGCGGGCATTACCGGCTGGGGTGAACCCGTGCTTGAAGGCAAGGCGCTCAGCGTCGAAGCGATGGTCCACGAGCTTTCCGATTATCTGATCGGGAAGGACCCCCTTCTCATAGAAGACCACTGGAACGTCATGTACCGCGCGGGATTCTATCGCGGCGGGGGCATCCACATGTCTGCCATTGCTGGCATCGATCAGGCGCTTTGGGACATCAAAGGAAAGGCTGCCGGGTTACCCGTGCACGCGCTTCTTGGCGGCAGGTGCCGCGACACGATTAAGGTCTACAGCTGGATCGGCGGGGATCGCCCGGCGGATGTCGCTCAAAGCGCCAAAGACGTCATCGCGCGCGGCTTTCAGGCGATCAAACTCAACGGCTGCGAAGAGATGCAGATCGTCGATACGAACGCAAAGATCGACGCAGCGGTTACTACGATCGCTACGATCCGCGACGCGGTCGGCTATGACCTCGGCATCGGCGTCGACTTTCATGGTCGCGTTCAACGTCCGATGGCAAAAGTGCTCGCCAAGGAGCTTGAGCCCTATCGGCTCATGTTCATCGAAGAGCCGGTGCTTAGCGAAAACCGCGAGGCGCTACGCGACATTGTCAGTCATTGCTCGACACCCATCGCCTTAGGCGAGCGGCTTTACTCAAGGTGGGATTTCAAGGGCGTGCTGGCCGACGGCTATGTCGATATACTTCAGCCCGATTTAAGCCACGCTGGCGGGATCACAGAGTGCCGCAAGATCGCGACGATGGCGGAAGCCTATGACGTGGCACTCGCCCCCCATTGCCCGCTTGGCCCCATCGCTCTCGCCGCCTGTCTCCAAGTCGATGCGGTCAGCCACAACGCCTTTATCCAAGAGCAGTCGCTCGGCATTCACTACAACAAATCGAACGACATACTCGACTACCTGTCGAACAAGGATGTCTTTGCCTACGAGAACGGCTTCGTCAAAATCCCGGACGGCCCAGGGCTCGGCGTTGAGATCGACGAGGACTATGTCAAAGAGCGCGCCAAAGAAGGGCATCGCTGGCGCAATCCGGTGTGGCGCCATGAGGACGGCTCTGTCGCCGAGTGGTAGTCACACTGCAGGGTGGCACCTAAGTACTCCAAGGCTGAGGCAGGGGTAGAGCGTCATGAAGCTTGAATTTCACCACATAGACTTCGTGTCCGAAGACGTCGACCGCATGCATGACTTCTACACACGCGTGCTTGGCCTCGATAATATGCCAACTGACCAGTTTCCCCGCACAGAGGCGGACGATACCAAGGGCTTTGACGGTAGGATTAAGTTTGCCACCGACGGAGCGATGCAGATGCATCTCGCCCAACGCGATTTCAAAGTGCATTTCAAGAACGGCCAGACGATAAACCCGATCGAAAAAGGCCACATCGCGTTTCGGACGGACGACCTCACCGCCTTTCTGGCCATGTTAGACGCGGAAGGCATCCCCTATTCTGACTATGGCACGGCTTTCTCGGCGGAATGGCATCAGGTCTTTTTCCAGGATCCCGAAGGGAACATCATCGAGGTCCACCAACAGGTGACCTGAGCTACTCCGCGGCGACGGCTTCCCGTGGCGCCGCGGCTTCAAAAGCAGACGCAAAAAGGGCAAAGCACGCATTGGCGCCCGCGATAACGGCATCCGCCTCCGGACCCGTTTCAGGAAGCTTTATCAACTCGTCCTGCACCTCAGCCCAGTAATCAGCAAGGAGCGGATCGCCGAGCAAGTGATCAGCATCGTGGATGCTTGCGTCAGCGGAGGACGCGTGACGGCGCAGGAGCACGCGGCCGCCCATGGCGGATCCCGCAATCACGTATCTAAAACCAGGAGCGCTAGCCTCGGTTGGCGCTTCAAAGACGATCCCAGCCCCGGGCATCCTGACGCCCAAGGCATCCATGTCTCGTTCGATGAGCGCCATCCGGCGTTCCATGTGACCGTCAAACTCGAAATCGAAGGGTTCAAGGGCCGTATGCGCCAAAGCATTCCCTGCGAGGAAGGCCTGAAGACCGGAACGCGTAGAGATATCCAGACCGGAGACCAAGTAGTCGAGGCTCTTATGGGTCTCGCGCGTCTCCTCACGGAGCCGCCAACGTAGGCTATCGTGATCAGGTGCCATGCCTCCCCCTTCACACCAAAGTGTCAACTTTTACTTACACATTTTGGCGTGGGAAACAACAGAGCTGGCCACAAATAGCTTAACGGCCCCATCCCTCGCTCTGCATTTCCCGCAGTCGCGACGCTGTCCGTTCAAATTCAAAAGTGCCCTCGCCTTCAACATAGAGCATGTCTGGCTCTGCCGCAGCGCTTGCAATGAGCCTGACCCGCGCCTCATAAAGCGCGTCGATCAGCGTCACAAAGCGCTTCGCCTCGTTGAAGTTAAATCGGCCCAGGGCCGGAATATCTTCGAGGATCAAGACCTTCACCGCGTCGGCAATGGCGAGGTAGTCGGCGGCGCCTAGCGGCTGCCCGCAAAGCCCATGAAAGCTGGCCCGGGCTACCCCGTTTCTAAATGCTGGGAGCGTCACCACCCGCCCCTTGACCTTGAGATCGAGCGGTTCTTCGCCCCCAGCCAAATCGTTCCACATGGCCTGTATCGACGCCCGCGCCTCTGGCCCAATTGGGGTGAAGTAGACGCGTTCCCCTGCGAGCCGATCCTGCCGGTAATCAGTGTCAGAGACCATCTCCCACACAACCAGCCGCTCCTTGATGATGTCTATGAACGGCAAGAAAAGCTGCCGATTTAGGCCGTCCTTGTAGAGATCATCTGGTACACGGTTCGATGTGGTGACCACAGTTACGCCCGCTGCAAAAAGCTTCTCAAAAAGGCGTCCCACGATCATCGCATCGGTAATGTCGGTGATTTGCATCTCATCAAACGCGAGGAGGCGGACCTGGGAAGAGACGTCCGCGGCAACCGGTTCCACAGCATCCTCAACGCCCCGCTGGCGTGCCTCATGCATTGCCGCATGTATTTCCTGCATGAAAGCGTGGAAGTGCACCCGCCGCGCTGGAACCGTGAGCTGCTCTACGAAGAGGTCCATCACCATGGACTTCCCACGCCCGACGCCACCCCAAAGGTAGAGACCTTTGACAGCCTCAGGCACAGCCTTCCCAAACCAACCCTTCTTCTTAGCGGGGATCGCTAAAGCCTCTGCCATCCGATCGAATTCCGGTAAAACGGCGCGCTGCGCATCGTCGGGGCGCAAGTCGCCCGCGGCTACGCGGCGCTCATATTCTTCGCTCACACTCACTGCGCCCGCCTTAGCGCTTAACAAACGCTGATGCGACCTATGAAAATTGCTGAATTGACGCCTAGGGACTGAGAGCGCACCAAAGCCGCATGAGTAAATCTGCGCCTCTCATCACCCCGGTCCTCGTTGCGGGCTGCATCATCATGATGGTGAGCTTCGCTATCCGTGCCTCCTTTGGGGTATTCCAGATCCCCATTGCCGAAGAGTTTGGATGGCTCCGGGCCGAGTTTTCTCTGGCTATTGCGATTCAAAACCTTGCTTGGGGCATTGGTCAGCCGATCTTTGGTGCAATCGCGGAAAAGCTCACAGACCGCAAAGCGATCATCATGGGCGCGATCCTGTACGCCATTGGGTTGGTTGCGTCAGCCTATTCCACCACGCCGGAGGCGCATCAGTGGCTCAACTGGATGATTGGCTTTGGCATCGCCGGAACAGGGTTTGGCGTCATCCTCGCCGTCGTGGGACGCGCGGCTTCTGATGAAAACCGATCTATGGCGCTCGCGATCGCCACCGCTGCAGGCTCCGCTGGGCAGGTCATCGGCGCCCCAATAGCCGAGGGCCTCCTGAGCTTCTTCCCTTGGCAGATGGTATTCATCATCTTCGCAGGCGCCATGATCGCGGCTCTTGCGGTCCTTCCCGCGATGAAATCGCCCGACGCGGCAAGCAAGCAAGAACTGGAAGAGACCTTTGGACAGGTGCTCCTGAAAGCCGCGAAAGACCCAAGCTACACGCTTATCTTCCTCGGCTTCTTCTCTTGCGGCTACCAACTGGCTTTCATAACCGCCCACTTCCCCGCTTTCGTGACCGAGCTCTGCGGCCCCATCGCGCCTGGCGGCATGCTCCATAATGTCGGCATCACGACGACCTCCGCACTCGGCGCGGTGGCCATCTCTCTCATAGGGCTCGCTAACATTGCAGGTACGCTCGCGGCAGGCTGGGCGGGCAAGCGCTTTACCAAAAAGTATCTTCTGGCTGGCATCTACACTGGCCGCACGATCGTGGCGGCTATGTTCATTATGTTTCCGATCACGCCCACATCGGTGATCCTATTCTCGATCGCAATGGGGGCGCTGTGGCTTGCAACAGTGCCGCTGACTTCAGGCCTCGTGGCGCATATCTATGGCCTTCGCTACATGGGCACGCTCTACGGCATCGTGTTCTTCTCTCACCAGCTTGGGAGCTTCCTCGGTGTGTGGCTAGGAGGTCGCCTTTACGACCTCTACGGCGACTACACCGCTGTCTGGTGGATCGGCGTCGCTGTCGGGGCCTTTTCTGCCATCGTGCATCTGCCGATCAAAGAAAGCCCCTTGGGTTCACGAGTTCCTCAAGCCGCATGAAGCAAGGCCTCCTCGCAATCCTGCCCCTTGCTTTAGGGGTGGCCACCTACGGCTTTGCTTTCGGCATCTTGGCTGCTGAGGCAGGCTTTAGCCCCGAGGGTATCGCGACAATGGCCGTGGCTGTTTTCGCCGGATCCTCTCAAATCGCCGCGGTAGACCAGTTTTTGACCACGGGCACCGTCCTTGGGGCGGCTTTGGCCGGCGCGGCGCTCAACATTCGCTATATCGGCATCGTTGCCTCCGTGACCCCGCTTCTCAAAGCGCTGCCATGGCCCACCAGGCTCATCGCACTCCAGGGCGCCACTGACGAAAACTTTGGTCTCACCCTAGCAGCCCGAAGGGCGGACCCAAGTGTCGGCGGGCGCTTCTTGCTCGGCACCTGCTTCGGTCTGATACTTGCTTGGATGACCTCAACCGTCGCGGGCGCCATCGTCGGCCAAGCCATCCCTGACCTAGACCGCTTTGGCATTGGGTTTGCCTTCACCGCCGCGTTTATCGCCATGGCCCGCGCGCTTTGGCCCGGTCGGACAGCTTTGATCCCGTGGGGCGTGGCCTTTGCGGTGACCGTCCTTCTCATCCAGGCAGGACTGCCTAGCGCAGCCGCTCTCGTCATCGGCGCGCTCTCCGGAGTGGGCACGGACTTTGTGGTAAACCGCGATGACGGCTGATCATTGGATACTCATCGCCGCCTTATCAGCTTCCACGATGAGCCTACGCATCGTGGGCTATGTCGCCGGCACCGCGATGATGAAGAGCCCGTTCTGGCGGCGCATCCTCGACGTCTTCCCCGGTTGCCTCGTAACGGCGCTAGTAGCCAGCGGCCTTGCACGGGGAACGCCTGAGGAATGGGCGGCGGCTGGAGTCGCCCTGCTCATCGCTGCCGTTACACGCAACATCATCCTCACAATGCTTGGGGGGATGGGTGCGGTAGTTGTGCTCACGTACTTTCTCAACTGACACCTTGGCCAGCACGGGCGCAGCTGTAAAACTGGTTGAAATCTGAAAAGAATTTCAAATCAGTGATTGGACAAATGGATGGATGCGAAAAAAGAG
>JBCCYG010000080.1:0-9137 GCA_039190145.1 Pseudomonadota bacterium
CGTTTTGGCGCTATTTTCCGGCGCATATCGCGCTGCGTGCTCTGTGGCGAGCGGCCCGGGGAAGATACAGGCCGCGCTTTGGCCTTTGGGGAGCGATTTGTCGAGGGAGCGGGCAAAGCTCGCAAGGCCGTCCTTCGAGGCGGCGTAGGAGACCGCGCCGGGGTAGCCAGTGAAGGTAGAGAGGGAGCCAACGAAGGCATGGGTGCTCGCGTCAGACATTGCACCATGCGCAAGAAGGACCGAGGTGATTGTCATCGGTGCTTCAAAGTTGAGCTTGATGATTTTCGCATGATGCTCTGGGGGTATACGTTCGAAGGGACCGGTCCCAGAGATACCTGCGCAGTGGATTATGAGGTCAATAGGGCCACGGTCCGCGATCGTTTGAGCGGTTACTAGTGCGGTTAGATTGAGCGTGAGCGTCTCAGTTGGCAGATCGCTTAAGGCCCGCTCATCATAGTCCACCGCAAGAACGCGATCGCCCCGGTCATGGCATGCCAGCGCCAAAGCGCGACCCAGGCCATTGGCGGCGCCAGTGATCACGGTTCTCATTAGCGGCTCCCGGCAAGAGCATGGCGTAGTGTGTAGCCCATGCCAAAACGACTGCTCTTGCCGCGGTCGATGCTTGACGCGATGGATTTGGCAACGGTGGCGGCGGGCGTGAAGAACCGGCGGGCGGGGGTATCTGGCAAGCCGGCCTTGTCATGCATTCCTGTCGATGTCGGCCCAGGGTGAATGGCGAGCACTTTGACCTTGCCCTCCCATTCCAGGGCAAGGCTGCGCGCGGCACCGGCGATCGCGGCTTTGGTTGCGGCGTAGGGGCCGAAGTCAGCGTGCGCTCCACGCGCCGCCGTGGATCCAATGAAGGCGAGCGTGCCGCCTTGCAGCTTATGGTAAAGCGCGTGGGCCAGGAGGAGAGGCGCTGTGGTGTTCACCGCCACCATGGTCGCTATGTCAGTTGGCTGATGCTCTGCCACTGAGGCAACCTTACCCAGCCCGGCATTGAGGATCGCAAGATCGAGGCGGTCCGGGAGCTGGCCGATCAGGATATCTGTGCTCTCGGTAAGATCGGCTTGGATATAAGTGACCTCATTCTGGAGCGCCGGCTCAATCTCACCGCGCGCGCGCCGCCCTGTCGCAAAAACGTCCCAGCCTCCCGAGAGGTATGTGTCGACGAGAGCGCGCCCGATCCCGTCGGACCCACCAGTGATTAGGACGCGCTTCACTCAGTGGCCTGAAAGATGATGCAAGGCGGCCCAGATCATCAGGAGCCCGATCGCGCCGATGAGAAGCGATGACAGGTACGGGGCTGCCTCCATGATCCAGCTTCCCGTGCTCATCCGCTTGCTGACGACGCCGATGCCAGTGGCGGCAACGACACCAATGAGCACGAGTGTAATCGCGAGCCCTAAAGAGAAAGCTGAGACAAGCGTGATCCCCAGCGCGAACTGACCGAGCTGGACGCAGAGAAGAAAGACGGTGATCGCCGCAGGGCAGGGGATGAGCCCCCCTGAAAGACCGAAAAGCACTGTTTGCCAGGTGCCCTTGCGTCCATCAGCGAGGCGCGCTTCGATCTCTTCGGCGTGGGCGCGCGCATGGGCGTCAGCGCTTTCATGGCCGTGGTGATGATGGTGACTGTGTCCGCTGTCGTGATGATGGTCGTGGTCATGCTCGTGGCCATGCGCGTGGGAATAGGCATGCCCATGTACTGCAGGTGCAGGACGTCTTGCGCTCCAGGCTTGCCAAAACATCCAGGCAGCGATGGCTAGCACAATGACGCCGGAGACGGCGATGAAGTAGGGCTCGAGCTGTTCACCGATAAGCTCATTGCCGTAGCTGAGGGCGATGTAGGCAAGAACCCAGACGATGATCGAGTGGCTAAAGGCGGCTGAAATCCCCAGAAGGATTGCCTGCGCGATCGTGCCCTTGGTGGCGATGATGTAGGCTGCCATCATGGTTTTTGAGTGGCCCGGTTCGAGACCGTGGAGCCCCCCGAGGACCAGGGCCATTGCAAAGAGCAAGAGCGGGTTCGCTGCGCCTGTCTCTATGAGCCCAGTGATGTCCATTCGCTATTGCTGCTCCTACGCTCGTAAATGTCTATGTTCGCGAAGATGTAGGACAAGGATGCCGCTGGCAATAAGGCTCGTCTCACTCTGCCGCGAGCGCCATGAGCTATTTGCTCGGCTCGTCATCGTCCTGGCCAAGTGTTGGCGCGGACTTTTCAAGCGACAAAGTAGAGCGAGAAAAGCGCAGCGGCGTCCGCAGCGCGGGGATGCCTTCCGGCTCGATTTTCATGCCGCGTGCGTTCAGTTGAGGGTCAGCTAGGGCCTGGGCCACGGTGTTAATAGGGGCCGCTGGTACAGAGGCGACTTCAAGCGCATACAGTAGCTCATCTCGCTCCCACTGGGACAACTTTGTCGTAAGAAGTGGGACGAGAGCATCACGATTATCAAGACGTGCGGGATTGGTGGCGAAACGCGTATCCGCGGCCCATTCGGGCGCCCCAAGGGTTTCGCATAGACGCGCGAACTGTCCGTTGTTTCCGCATGCGATGATGAGGTGGCCGTTAGCGACAGGAAACACCTGGTAGGGAACGATCGACGGGTGCGCGTTACCCATCCGAGTGGGGCTGATGCCGGTCGCCAGGCAGCTCGACGCCTGGTTAGCCATCATGGCCACCATCGTGTCGAAAAGGGACAGGTCAATTTGCTGACCGAGCCCCGTGCGATCCCGATCCGCGAGAGCCGCTTGAATGCCAATCACGCCGTAGAGCCCGGTGAAAAGGTCTGCGAAGGCGACACCGCATTTCTGAGGTTCGCCATCTGGCACGCCGGTGACGTCCATGATCCCAGACATGCCTTGAATGAGAAAGTCGTAGCCCGCCCGGTGTGCATAGGGGCCGGTTTGGCCAAAACCTGTGACGGATGCGTAGATCAGGCGCGGGTGCTCTTTGCTCAGGCTGTCATAGTCGAGCCCGTATTTCTTGAGCCCGCCAACTTTGAAGTTCTCGATGACAACGTCTGCTTCTGTGATGAGGCCTTTAACGTGGTCGAGATGATCGGCCTTTTTGAAGTCAGCTGTGATTGCGGATTTGCCTCGATTGGCGGCAAAGAAATACGTCGCCGTGCGATCCTCGCCGCGCTCAATGAAATGCGAGCCCCATTGGCGGGTCTCGTCGCCTTCCGGGCTTTCGACTTTGATCACCGCTGCCCCTAGGTCAGCGAGCGTTTGACCGATCCACGGACCCGCGAGGACGCGAGCCAGCTCCACTACTTTCAGTCCTTCCAATGGCGCTGTCATGGGGGCTGGTTAGGCAGCGGCGAAGCGAAGGGCAAGGTTACGCGGCACTCTGGCCTTGCTGCAACTTTAGGAAAGTCGGGATTTTCTCTTTGAATTTGAAGAAGCCCTTCGTCGCATAGGGCCAACAAGTGGCATCGTAGTCCCTGACCTGCCGCGCGAGCGTGATGCCAACGGAACTCAACGCCCGCTCCGCTTGCGCCAGCTCTTCGGCAACTGGCCCCGTGGGTGCATGAGCGGTAACGATCTGTTCGATGCCCTCTCGCTCAGCCCATGCGGCCAGGTCGCTGGCATAGAGATGGGGAGCATTGGCGACACCGTATCTTTTGGCGGCGTCCTCGGTCAGCGCGCTTCGAAAGCTCAGCACGTTTTGCGAGGTATCGAGAGGCGACCCATGTTCGAAGGGACGCAAGACCGCGGCTGCGATGTGATCTCTGCGAAAGAGAGCGGTAGGGCTCAAATCTTCCCAGTGCAGGAGCACAGCGGTTTTCTGTCCGGCTGCGGCAGGTTTAGTCAGCGGGACGGGCTCTGGTTTATCAAAGGGCGCGTCTTCGAGCGCGGGCGCAAAGGAAGCAAGGCCCTTGGGTTTGAACCTGCCTTCTGTGTAACGCGAGATGTTGTCCGGGCGGGCGAGGTACGTTTTGCCCCGTGTCTGTAGCCCGGCGACCCAACGCCAGCCCAAGGTATTTGACGCCGGATCCCCATCAAGGAGATGGCGCAGGAAAAAATCTGCACCCAAGACCCAGGGGAGCTCGAGCGTGAACACCCAAATGGAGGCAAACCACATCCGCGCGTGATTGTGGAGGTAGCCCGTCTCGGTGAGTTCGGTTGCCCAATGATCAAAGCAGTCGATCCCAGTTCTGCCGTCGGTCGCGGCTTCCCAGTCCCGCCTCAAGGAACGATCCTTATCCAGCGCGTCGACGGCCTCCCGAAGCTCTATGTGATAGCGATCCCAGACCTCTGGTCTTAGCTCTAGCCAGCCCTTCCAATAGGTGCGCCAGTACACTTCCTGGATGAATTTCTCGGCGGTCGAGGGAGCGAAGCGTGCAAGCGTTGCGTCGAGAACCTCGCTCTCTGTCAAAGCGCGGTGTCGAATGTACGGTGACAGCCCGGAGACATGCGGGTGGCCCGCGACATCGTAATTTCGCTTCGCCGCATAATCGCGGCCCGCCTTTGGGATGAATGCGTTGAGACGCTCGAGCGCGGCGGTTCTGGTTGGATGGAAGTTTGCCATGCCCGACAGTTAGGTCGCCGGTGCGCAAGGCAACCCGGGCTTTCCGACTGAAAAAAGAAACCTTATCCGCGGATAAGGTTACGGGGCGAGGGCAGTTTCGCCTGCACAATGTTCAAAGTAACACTGACCGAAAACAAGGTCCCACCCGGTAAAGTAACCCTTGTGGATGCCACTTGCCTGCTCGCCAAGCGCGGTCCATCCGCCATGGGTAAGGGACACGCGGGTGCCGTTGCCATGGGGGATAAATCGGACGTCGAGTTTGGTCGCTTCCTCCGCCGGGCGCCCCACATGCCAGTCCATGGCGAACCTGTGCCCTGGTTCCCAGGCCGTGATCGTGCCCCACGGGTGACGTGAGCCATCCTGTCTTTCTTCAAGGACCTTGCCGCCCTCTTTCGGCTCAACCTCAACTGTCTTGGGAAGCTCCTCGTCAAAGGCGGAAAGCGAGTGGCTCTCCATCGGCCACCAGGCGCCAAGGTCTTCGGTAAAGAGGCGAAAAGCCTCGTCCGGTGGGAGCGGGACGTCGACCGTCTTTACGATGTCGGCAAGGTCTTTCATGGCAGCTTTCCTTTCGCGCGCCGGTGCGCTTCGGCAGCAAATGCATCGAGCGCGTCATCCCACATGGTGTCGAGCCAGCCCCGAACGGCGGCGAGCCCTTCTTTATCGATGGCATAGATGCGTTTGGTCCCCTCGGCCTCGCACATCACGAGGCCCGCGTCGCTCAGCACTTTGAGGTGTTGCGACACGGCTGGGCGTGACATCGGCAGGGGCGCGGCGAGTGTCTTTACATTGGCCGGGCCACGCCGCAGCGTCTCCAACAAGGCGCGGCGGGTTGGGTCGGCCAGTGCCAAAAAGACCTCATCGTAAGCCATAGCTTACCATAACCCGTTCGGACGCTCAAAGCAAGCTTGGTAAGCTTCAGCTTACATTTTTCTGAAAAGCCAGCCCGGCCCCTTGTTACCCCCAAAGCGCAACACTAAGACTCCTTTCACACCTTGCGGCTAAACGTGCCGCGCAGCGTTGAGGCAGCTCCCATGCACGATCCTATTGAGACCTATAACAACCTCGTTCCCATGGTCGTCGAGCAGACGAGCCGCGGCGAACGGGCATACGACATTTTCTCCCGGCTCCTGAAAGAGCGCATCGTTTTCGTAAACGGGCCGGTGCATGATGGCATGAGCCAGCTCATCGTCGCGCAGCTTTTGCATCTTGAAGCTGATAACCCGAAAAAAGAGATCTCGATGTACATCAACAGCCCGGGCGGCGTGGTGACGAGCGGGCTGAGCATCTATGACACGATGCAATATATCCGCCCGGCGGTTTCCACCCTTGTTGTGGGGCAAGCGGCGTCGATGGGCTCGGTGCTCTCAGTCGGGGGTGAGAAAGGCATGCGCTTTTCCCTGCCGAATAGCCGGATCATGGTTCACCAGCCATCCGGTGGGTATCAAGGCCAAGCAACAGACATCATGATCCACGCGGAAGAGACCAAGAAAATCCGCAACCAGCTCTATGACATTTACGTCAAGCATACCGGTCAGAAATTCGAGGAAGTCGAGCGCGCGTTGGAACGGGACAACTTCATGTCGCCCGAGGAAGCCAAAGCTTGGGGCCACATTGATGAGATTGTAGAAAAAGCGGTCACAACAGGCGACGATTGATCACGTAATTTGCCATTGTGGCCTCTGCTCGTTGTCCTTAGGCTCAAGGCGGGGCCCAAAGAACCGGGCACAAGCGCGGTAAGCAGTTTGGGGATGGGGATCCCCCGAGAGGTAAAGAGCTATGGCAAGCAATTCAGGCGACAGCAAAAACACGCTTTATTGCAGCTTCTGCGGAAAGTCGCAGCACGAGGTCCGCAAACTCATCGCGGGCCCGACAGTGTTTATTTGCGACGAATGCGTCGAGCTTTGCATGGACATCATCCGCGAGGAAACGAAGTCCAGCGGTTTGAAGAGCTCTGACGGCGTCCCGACGCCGAAAGAAATCTGTGAGGTCCTTGATGACTACGTGATTGGCCAAGCCCATGCGAAGCGGGTTTTGTCCGTCGCCGTTCATAACCACTACAAGCGCTTGAACCACGCCCAGAAGGGTGCAGATATCGAGCTGTCAAAGTCCAACATCATGCTTGTGGGTCCCACGGGCTGCGGCAAGACTTTGCTGGCTCAAACGCTCGCGCGCATTCTTGACGTGCCGTTCACGATGGCTGATGCGACCACGCTGACCGAGGCTGGCTATGTCGGCGAGGACGTTGAAAACATCATCCTCAAGCTGCTCCAGGCGTCCGAATACAATGTGGAGCGCGCTCAGCGGGGGATCGTGTACATTGACGAGGTCGATAAGATCACCCGCAAATCTGATAACCCGTCCATCACTCGCGATGTGTCGGGCGAGGGGGTCCAGCAAGCTCTTCTTAAGATCATGGAAGGCACGGTTGCCTCTGTCCCGCCGCAGGGGGGGCGTAAGCACCCGCAGCAGGAATTCCTGCAAGTGGATACAACGAATATCCTTTTCATTGTCGGCGGGGCCTTCGCAGGCCTCGACAAGATCATCGCGCAGCGCGGGAAGGGGACGTCGATCGGTTTTGGCGCGGACGTCAAAGACAACGACGAACGCGGTACCGGGGATCTCTTTAAGGATCTTGAGCCGGAAGACCTGCTGAAATTCGGTTTGATCCCTGAATTCGTTGGTCGTCTGCCCGTTATCGCGACGCTTGAGGACCTCGACGAAGATGCCCTCGTGACGATCCTCACGCAGCCGAAGAATGCATTGGTAAAGCAGTACCAACGCCTCTTTGAGCTGGAAGATACGGCGCTCAACTTCACCGACGATGCCTTAACCGCGATCGCGAAGAAGGCCATCGAACGCAAGACCGGCGCACGCGGTCTGCGCTCCATTTTGGAGGGTATCCTACTTGATACAATGTTCGACCTACCCGGGCTGGAGAGCGTGACTGAAGTGGTGGTCAATGAAGAGGCCGTAAATTCTGACTCCGCTCCGCTCGTCATCTATGGCGACGCGAAAGAGCCTGCCACGGCCGGTTAAGCGCAAGGAAATTTTGCATGCGCGCGGGCTTTTGCTCGCGCGTTTTACTTTTGGGCTATCCCACCCTGGCGCTGGGCGAAGCGCTGAGGCATATCTCTCGGAAAAGAGGGTTTGGGCAACATGCGTGAAAACTGGATTGAAGTCATTACGGGCGCCCTCGTTCTCGTTGTGGCGGTGGGTTTCGTCATTTTCGCAACGGCGGGGACAAGTGGCGCTGCCCGTGACGGAACGTACCCGCTCACGGCCTCTTTCACGTCTGTCGAAGGCGTGTCGGTCGGAACTGATGTGCGCTTGGCGGGTGTCAAGATTGGCACGGTCACAGCCATGGAGCTCAATCCCGAAACGTTCCGCGCGGATGTCACGTTTAATGTGGCCAACGAGATTGAATTGCCCGACGACAGCTCGGTTTTGATTTCCTCCGAAGGTTTGCTCGGTGGAAATTTCATGGAAATTCAACCGGGTGGCTCTCCCTTTAACCTGGAGGAAGGTGCGGAGGTGCTCGATACGCAGAGCTCGGTTAGTCTTGTGACGTTGCTTCTCCGCTTCGTCGGTGGCGGCGAATGAAATGGCTTTGGCCTATGCTTTGCCTTTCGTGCACGCACGCCGTCGCGCAAGAGGCAAGCATTGGTAGCGGAGCTACAATCCGCCTCCTCGACAAAGTGACGGGGCAACTTGAAGATGTGGATATGTCTGTGGGCCAAACCGCGCGCCTTGGCCAAGTCGACATTGACCTTGGTGAGTGCCGGTACCCAACCGGAAACCCGGCAGGGGACGCATTTGCGTATCTTGAGATCGAAGACCGGACGTCTGAACGGCAGGTTTTTGCGGGCTGGATGATAGCCTCGTCACCTGCCCTCAATGCGCTTGATCACCCACGCTACGATGTTTGGGTCATTCGCTGCAAAACGTCCTGAGCTGCGGTTGGGCCGGGTAAATCGGCGAAATCTGCGTCGATCGTCAAAGCGCGAGCGAGATGCGAGCGATAGTCTGCACGGCTAATCTCAATAGCGCCAAGGCTCGCTAGGTGATCTGTGATGAACTGCGTGTCAAAGAGCATGAAATCAGCACGGCGAAGGCGGTCCACGAGGTAGACCATCGCGATTTTTGACCCATTGGTGCTCGCGCTGAACATGCTTTCGCCAAAGAAGGCCCCGCCGATCGCGACGCCAAAAATACCGCCTGCAATTGCGCCGTTACGCCAGATCTCCAGCGAGTGGGCAAAGCCCCGAAAATGCAGCTCAAGATACAAAAGGCGCAGCTCATCGTTGATCCAAGTCTCTGGTCGCTTGGCGCAACCGTCCAAAACTTGGGCGAAATCTGTGTTGATTCGTACGTCGTAATCGGCGCGGCGAACCGCGCGCCGTAGGCTACGGGACACATGGAGCCCATCGAGTGGGATCACGCCACGCCGTTCTGGATCGACCCAAAAGAGCGTGGAGGAATGCCGTGCCTCTGACATGGGAAAAATCCCAGCCTCATAAGCCCTGAGCAAGAGCTCGGGCGTCAGAATGGCATCATCGCGCATGGCTTATTGGCAGTTGCAGACACCCCTCGATAACGCAATTCGCCTAAA
>JBCCYG010000081.1:0-9046 GCA_039190145.1 Pseudomonadota bacterium
CACCGAGAGCCCGTAAACGATCCCTCCGACAGGCGCTGTGATTTCAAGCCGTTCCAGGCGCTCGGAAACAGCGCGCCGCCGCTCCATCAGCTCGACTTCGCGAAACTGAATGTCGCGAAGCTGAGTGATCGCTTCCTCCCTACGACCTGCATTGAGCCCAAGGATTTCGATGTCGATCTCTGTTATACGTCCTTCAGCCTGGGCGCGGTTTGCGGTGAGTTCGCCAACGCGCCCTTCCAGACTTGCCTGCTCACGTTGCAGCGCAAGTACCCGACCAACCTGGGCGAGCCCCCTCTCGAATAGGTCCTGTTGATCCCTAAGTTCCTCGTTGATCAGCTCAAGCTGGCGCGACAAGGCGACGAGCTGTGCATCGATCCCTGAAATCTGGTCGGCGATCTGCAGGCGCCTGCGGCCGAGCTGCTCCACGTTGCGTGAGACGGTTTCAGCGCGCGCCGCGAAGAGGTTCCTTTGGCCATCGATCAGCTCAGACACAGCATCTCGCTCTTCTGCGATTGCTAAAAGATCGGAGGGGAAGTCGATATTTTCCGCATCATCTCGCTCAGCTTCGAGCCGTGCTCGGCGAGCCGTCGTCTCCCAAAGCTGGCCTTCGATGATGGCGAGCTCTGAGCTGAGCAGCGATGGGTCCAAGCGAATAAGAACGTCGCCGATTTCCACGGTCGCGCCTTCATCAACAGCGATCTCTGCGACGACGCCGCCGTCAGGGTGCTGCACGACTTGCCGGTTGCGGTCGACCTCAATGCGTCCGCTCGCAATGATCGCGCCGGCGATGTTCGCTTGGGACGCCCAAGTCCCAAAGCCACCTACAAGAATAGCAACCGCAGCGATCCCAACGATTAGCGGTTTGCGCGCGGACCAGCTTTTAGTGCCACCCGTCATGTGACCCCTCCTGTCTTGCCTAGAGTTGCGCTCGCTTTGATCTCCGCTTGGTTCTGCACAACTTCGCGGAGCACTTCGTCCTTGGGCCCAAAGGCGCGCCGCTGGCCGTTCTCGAGCATCAGGAGGACATCGCATTCCTGAATGGCAGCTGGGCGGTGGGCCATAATCATTACTGAACCGCCCTCAGCCTTCTTTTCTCGGATGGCTTTGTTCAAGGCTTCAGACCCCACATTGTCGAGATTTGAGTTCGGCTCATCCAGCACAAGAAGTACAGGGTCGCCGAACATAGCCCGAGCTAGGCCGATGCGCTGGATCTGACCGCCGCTCAAGCGCCCGCCGATTGCGCTGACGCGCGTGTCATAGCCGTCCGGCAGCTGAAGTATCATCTCGTGCGCTGCGGCTTTCTTGGCAGCCTCGACGACCTTTTTAGGGTCTGGATTGGCATTGAGACGTGCGATGTTATCGGAAATCGTGCCTTCAAAGAGCTGCACGCGCTGCGGGAGGTAGCCAATAAGCTGCCCAAGAACGTCCGGGTCATAGTTGTCCAGACTTGCGCCATCGAGCCGTATCTTACCGCCTGCAGGGCGCCAGACCCCTGTGATAGCCCGTGCCAGAGTGGATTTACCGGCGCCCGAAGCGCCGATAACGCCGCAAGCCTGACCCGGTTCAATCTTAAACGACAAGATGCGCAGCGCAGCCTGCGTTTCACCAGGCGGAATGATTGTGACTTGCTGAGCTTCAAGGGATGCACGCGGGCGGGGAAGCTCGGTGCGCGGCTCCTCTGCAGGAATTTCCGAAAGAAGAACTGCTAGCTTTTTCCAACCTTCGCGCGCGCGCTGTACCAGCGGCCAGTTGCCAATGAGTTGCTCAATGGGCGCCAGAGCTCGACCCAATAGGATCGATCCCGCAATCATCGCGCCAGGCGTAAGTTCGTTCTGCAACACCAAGTACGCGCCGACACCGAGCATGGCAGATTGTAGAAAAAGCCTGAGTGACTTGGTGCTTGCCTGAAAGGTCCCGCCCACATCAGCGGCATGGATGCCGTCCCGCAGGCCCGCGTCGCGCGCCACTTGCCAACGCGCGAATGAGCCTTCGCGCATGCCGAGCGCCTGCACGTTTTCTGCCTCGGCTCTGAGCTGCTCCCCCATCAGTTCAGCTTGTAATTGGGCCTGTTGCGCTTGAGCCAAAGGCGACCGCGATAGAGTCTGGTTCGCGAGCGCAAGAAGTACTAGCGCTCCGCCTCCAGCCACTGCGAGCCAGCCTAGCCAGGGGTGAAAGATGAAGATGCCTACGATGAAAATCGGCGTCCAGGGCGCGTCATAGAACGCGAGAAGTACCGGCGCAGTGATGAAGCGCTGGACGGCTTCAAGGTCCCGCAAGCCCGTTGATTTCACCGGAGTTGGGTCGATCGCGGAGCGGCGCAGCACGGCAGAAAAGACACGCCGGTCGAGCCGAGACTGAAACCGCGCGCCAACGCGGGCCATGATCCGCCCTCGGGCAAAATCGAGAAGGCCCATCATGGCGTAGAGAAACAGGACGAGAGCCGAGAGCGCGATCAGCGTCTCAACAGACCGCGAACCGAGGACCCGGTCATACACCTGGAGCATGTATATCGGCCCGGTGAGCATCAGAAGGTTTGCAAAGAAGCTGAACAAGCCGACGAACCAGTACAAACCGCGGCTTTCCCGACGAGCGGCCTTTAGTTCGCGTTTTCCGCTGTTGATGTCGGATTCGGACATGGGCGGCCTTTTGCTATTTTTGTTGCCTAAGCGTGAACGACTCTAACAAAAATCTGCCCGAGCGGTATGTACATTCGCGGGCACATTGCGTTTGAAAGAGGCCAAATGTGGCGTGAGCTTAGCTGCTAAGGGCCACGTCCCTTTAAGAATCACAGAGTAACGAGAAATCATTTGCACACCCTTATCCGAGATTGCCGTCCAGTTAGATGGCTTGCCTTTGTTTTATTTGCGGCATTGGTCTCAGGCTGCGCCTCTTCGAATACGACCTTGAGCCCGGACCCGGGTGATCCTTTCGAGTCTACAAACAGGCAAATCCACGCTTTTAACAAAGGGCTAGACACGTTTGCCCTTCGCCCGGCCTCGCAGGTTTATGGCACGCTCATACCAGAGCCCGTGAGAAACGGGATATCAAATTTCGCCGATAATCTCGGTCTGCCCGCGACGATCATAAACAATACTCTGCAGGGGGATTTTGGTTCGGCCGCCAGTAACACAGGGCGTTTTTTGGTGAACACCACCTTTGGTCTGGCCGGAGTCTTCGACCCATCCACCGCACTTGGCGTGCCTGAAGAGAGCACTGATTTTGGCGAGACGCTCCATGTGTGGGGCGCGGGAGAGGGGGTTTTTCTTGAACTTCCGTTTCTTGGAGCGTCCACCACTAGGGACGCGGCGGGGCGTGCCGTTGATATTTTGATCGATCCACTGGGCTACGTCCTTGAGGTTCCAGAGGTAAACTACTCGAGAGGGTCGCGTTTTGCCTCTGGCCTTAACTCCCGTTTCCGCTTCACTGTCACGATTGATGGGATTTTGTACGAGAGTGCAGATAGCTATGCCCAGTCCAGGATCATATATCTCCAAAATCGGCGCTTTGAGCTTGGCACCTCATCGCCGTCGGTGTCCCTAGATGAAGAAGGCGACTTATATGATGATTTCTTCTTGGAATAGACCATCCCGCCGTATGGTCCTCGCTGGCGCAGCGACATTCTCACTGTTAACAGCGGCTCCCGCAGTGGCACTCAATGTACGCCAAGCTGAGCAGCTGGTGGACAGCCTCGTAGCCGATATCAATAGAGTGATCGCATCCGGCAAGTCCGAGAGTGCCATGATCCGCGATTTTGAAGGCATATTTGCTCAATACGGGGACGTGCCAGCCATTGCGCGATCTGCGCTCGGCCCAACGGCTAGAAACATCTCCTCGGCCGAGCTGCGCTCCTACACCAGTGCGTTCCAAGGATATATCAGCCGCAAATACGGCAAGCGGTTCCGCGAGTTTATCGGTGGCCGGATCGAGGTGAACGGCGCGAGCGATACGGGCAGGTTTTTCACGGTGTCGACCACCGCTTTCCTTCGAGGCACTAACCCCTTTGAAGTGACGTTCCTCGTGACAGACCGTAACGGTCAGGATCGGTTTATCGATATGCTCATCGAGGGCGTTAGCATGCTCGGTACCGAGCGTGTCGAAGTCCGCGCCCTTCTTGATCGAAATCGCGGTGATGTTGCTGGCCTCATTAATGACCTTCAGCGCTCTGGCTAACCGCCTCCCAAGATCCCCCTGAGCACATCGATTATCATATTTTCGAGCTGAGCACTGGGCGAGGCTCTTCTGGTCTCAGGCGTTGGCACGGGGGTGGCTGGAGCCAAGTTGCGCGCCATAGGGAGAGGCGCCGGCGGCACGGGTCCATGAACGCGGGACATTGTCTCTCGCCACATCTCTGCGGGAAGGCCGGAGCCCGTCACACCTGTCAGTGGCCGGTTATCATCATATCCCATCCAAATGCCGGTTACGTAGTCCGAGGTGAAACCGATAAACCAAGCGTCCCGTGCAGCTTGCGTTGTGCCAGTCTTTCCAGCGATCTCGTAGCCCTCAATGGCGGCGCGTCCGCCTGAACCGTTCACCACGGTCTGGTGCATCATATAGGTAAGCTTGGCGGCTGCCTCTTCCGAGATCACGCGTTCGCCTATGCCACCGCCGGTGCCCATAAGAGGCTCCTCTTCGCCTAAGAGGCGCAGTTCCTCCAAACCGTATGGTGTCACCGAGGATCCACCATTGAGGATACCGGCGTAGGCCCCAGTCATCTCTAGCAGTGTGCTCTCAGAAGCACCAAGGGCCAGGGCTGGCCCTTGGGCGAGTTTAGAGCGGATGCCAAAGTCTTCCGCGACTTGGCGGACCAAATCCCGCCCCAAGCTTTCAGAGATTTTAACCGCAGGGATGTTGAGTGACCTTGCGAGCGCTTCAGTGAGCGTAACGCGACCTTGGTAATCCTCACTGTAATTGCGTGGAGCGTACGTGCCGGAACCGGGGACATCGATCGACCAGGGTTCATCTACGACTGTATCCATTGGTCCATAGCCGAGCTCCATAGCGGTCGCGTAAACGAAAGGCTTGAAGGTTGAACCAGTCTGGCGATTGGCTTGTGTGGCGCGGTTAAACGCGCCTGCCACCTTGAGGTCTCGCCCGCCAACAACGGCGCGCACGGCTCCGTCGGCACTCATGACAACAATTGCCGCCTGAGCCTCAGAACCCTCTCGCACCTTCTCTTCAAAGATAAAGGTGAGCGCTTCCTCAGCCGCCCGCTGGATGCTTGGGTCAAAAGTAGTTTTGATGATGACGTCTTCGGTCGTGTCTCGTGTAAAGAACTCTGGCCCCGTAGACATAACCCAGTCAGCAAAATAGCCGCCTCGCCGCGCTGCTGCAGCTTCGCTTAGGGTTGCCGGGTTGCTTTGCGTCTCCCGCGCTTCCGCCTCGCTCAGATAACCTTGCTCTTCCATGAGACGGACGACGGTTGCCGCGCGTGCTTGGCTTCTTTCCAGGTTGTTCGTTGGCGCAAAGCGCGTCGGGGCGACCAAAAGGCCGGCGAGCATCGCTCCTTCCGCGGGCGTTGCTTCTGCTGCAGATTTGCCAAAGTACCGCTGTGTCGCAGCCTCAAAACCACGAGCGGTTGAGCCTAAAAATGCGCGATTAAGATAGATCGTTAGGATCTCGTCCTTTGAATACTTGATTTCCATGCCCAGGGCGAAGATCGCCTCACGGGCTTTCCGCCAGACAGAACCTTCGCGGCAGTCTGCTTCATAGGCGGCCTCGGACGGCCAGATTTCGGGGTCGAAAGGAGTGCCCATGCAGATCAACTTGGCAGTCTGCTGCGTGAGCGTTGAACCCCCATGACCAGAGAGCGGGCCGCGCCCTTCTGAGAGATTGATCCTGACCGCAGAGGCGATGCCTCGGGGGCTCAAGCCAAAATGTCGGTAGAAGCGCCGATCCTCGGTGGCAATCACGGCGTTTTTGATGTTCGGGCTGACGGTATCAACTGTTACGCGGCCGCCGAACTGGTCGCCACGCCACGCAAACGCTTGGCCGTCGCGATCCAGCATCGTGACAGAGCCTCGAGCCCGTTGATCTATATAAGTTTCTGCAGGTGGAAGCGTCAGCGCCACGTAGAGCGCTGCAAGCCCTACGAGGGCGGCGCCCGTCGCAGCACCACGCCACGTGATCGCCCAGATGGTGCTTAAGACCCAACGAAATAGCCGCACCGGCCATGAACGCCGAGCAATTTGCTTCTGCGGGCGTTTCTTAGCCGCGCCGCGCTTTTTGGGCGCAGCTGATTTTGCCGGATAACGTCGCTCTGCAACGAGCGGCTTTCGTGTGTTTTTCGACCTGCTCATCTTTCCCGCGCCTTTGGCGTCCTTGCCGGCAACTTAGGGTATCTCGACCCAGTTGTAACCCGCCGAGAACTCGCGGAAGCGTGTTCTCATTGCGCCTAAAAAGTAATCGATGATTATAAATTGTGCAAAAAACGAGTCCACTTGCTCCAAAACGCGTCGCCATGACTACGCTCAAAACTTGAAGCTCGAACGCAAAACTCAGCTTTCTCCGCACGCGTGCGTTTCGGTGTGCTGCTGCGACGAACGCAACCCATGAACTATGGAAGGGGACGGACACGTGAAACTCATCATAGCAGCCATCAAGCCGTTCAAGCTCGAAGAAGTGCGCGAGGCACTCACCGGGCTTGGCGTGCGCGGCATGATGGTAACGGAAATCAAAGGCTTCGGGTCCCAATCGGGCCATACGGAGATCTATCGCGGTGCTGAGTACGCCGTGAATTTCGTGCCGAAAGTAAAACTGGAGATCGTGGTGGCGGACGCCATGGCCGAACAGGTGGTCGAGACGATCGCTAAGACTGCGAAGACCGACAAAATCGGCGACGGCAAGATCTTCACGCTCGATGTGGAAAGCGCGCTGCGTGTCCGCACCGGCGAAGCAAATGATGAAGCGCTTTAAGCGCATCGGCTAATTCAGGGACACACGACTGACATGAAACTCACGAAAATTCTCCCATTGGCTGCGGCGGTAATTGCCCTACCCAGCCTAGCGGTCGCCCAGGAGGCGCCCGCTGTATCCGACGAGGTGGTTTGGATATTTAACAGCTTGCTGTTTCTTATCGGCGGCTTCCTCGTGTTCTTTATGGCGGCTGGCTTTGCCATGCTCGAGGGCGGTCTTGTGCGCTCTAAGAACGTCACGATGCAGATGACGAAGAACGTGGCACTCTTCTCGATTGCCGCGATCATGTACTGGCTGATCGGCTACAATCTCATGTACCCGCTGGGTGATTGGGCCATTGAGGGTTACTTCTCGGCGCTCTTCCCGCAGGTTGCGGTACTTGAGCCCGTAGGCGTGGCGCTTGCTGATGCAGATGACCCAGCATATGCGTCGACTGGTTCTGACTATATCTTCCAGCTGATGTTCTGTGCGGCCACAGCATCCATTGTGTCCGGTGCGCTCGCAGAGCGTATCAAACTCTGGCCGTTCCTGATCTTCGTTGCGGTTCTTACCGGCTTCATCTACCCGCTCACCGCCTCCTGGCAGTGGGGTGGTGGCTGGCTGTCCGAAAACATCGGCTTCTCCGACTTCGCTGGTTCGACGGTCGTGCACGCTTGTGGTGCCGCTGCAGCGCTTGCCGGTGCGATCGTGCTCGGCCCACGCGTTGGCAAGTATAAGGACGGCAAGGTCAACCCGATGCCTGGCTCCAACTTGGCCCTGGCAACGCTCGGCATGTTTATCCTGTGGCTCGGCTGGTTCGGGTTCAACGGTGGCTCACAGCTCGCCATGGGCTCTGCTGGTGATGTGGCTGATGTCTCGCGCATCTTCTCCAACACCAACATGGCAGCCGCCTCTGGCGCGGTCGCGGCCTTGATCCTGACTCAGGTCATGTACGGCAAGCCCGACCTTACCATGGTGCTCAACGGCGCGCTGGCGGGCCTTGTGTCTATCACCGCTGAGCCTCTCGCACCCACGCTGGGCCTTGCGCTTCTCATCGGTGCTATCGGCGGCGTCATCGTGGTCTTCACGGTACCACTGCTCGACAAGATGAAAATCGACGACGTCGTGGGCGCGATCCCGGTACACGGCTTTGCCGGCATCTGGGGCACCTTCGCTGTGGTTCTTACGGGCACGTCGACTGTCGGCGCTCAGGTGATCGGCATGGTGGCTATCATTGGCGCGACGTTCATTCTGTCGCTCATCGTTTGGATCATCCTGAAAGGGATCATCGGTATCCGGGTGAGCGAAGAGGATGAAATCGCAGGTCTCGATATGTCCGAGATGGGTATGGAAGCGTATCCGGACTTCTCGAAAGGCTGATCTCCCTTCCGATCAGTCCTTAAAACTGACCCCGGCGTGTTTCCACGCCGGGGTTTTTTGTTGAGGTGCGGCGCGCCGCATCCGGTCACTTTGCCTTAGGAGCGGTTCCTAAAGGACCGAGGCAATCGCCTTTGCGAGCACGGGCACGGTTTTGGCGTTCAGGCCTGCGACGTTGATCCGGCTGTCGCCCACCATGTAGACCGCATGATCGTCGCGTAACTTCTCTACCTGCTCCGCTGTCAGGCCGAGCCGCGAGAACATCCCGCGATGCTCTGCGATAAATCCAAAACGGTTGGAACCCGTAGCCTCTTGGAGAGCATCAGCCAGGTCGCGGCGGAGTTTGAGCATCCCCTCTCGTACCTCTTCGAGCTCCCGCTCCCAGTCTGCCCGCAGATCTGCGTCATTCAGGATCTCAGTAACGATCCGAGCGCCGTGATCCGGCGGGAATGAGTAGTTTTGCCGGTTAAGAAACGCGAGGGTCCCTTGGGCCAAGCCCTTATCAGAACCACCAATGGCAATGAGGATGCCGGTCCGCTCCCGATAGATGCCAAAGTTTTTTGAGCAACTCGCCGCGATGAGCACTTCGGGGCAGTTTGAAGCCACTTTTCGGACGGCATCGCCGTCAGCGGCTAGGCCATCTCCAAAGCCCTGATAGGCGATGTCGACCATCGGCATTGCCTTCTTTTCATTGAGCTTGGCGATCACCTGATCCCACTGCACCGGGTTCATGTTTGCGCCCGTAGGGTTGTGGCAGCAGCCATGGAGGAGCACGACA
>JBCCYG010000082.1:0-8851 GCA_039190145.1 Pseudomonadota bacterium
CGCGGCAAGACAAAGAGCAAGCGCCATGACATACCACCCCAAGTCCGACTTCATGACCGTCATGATGGAACGCGGCTACATGGCCGACTGCACGGATTATCAGGCCCTGGATGAAGCGCTGCTCAAAGGACCTCTGCCCGCCTATATCGGCTACGATGCGACCGCCAAGTCGCTCCATGTCGGGCATCTTATGAACATCATGGTGCTCCGCTGGCTGCAAAAGACCGGCCATAAGCCGATCACGCTCATGGGCGGCGGCACGACCAAGGTGGGCGACCCGTCGGGCCGCGATACCGAGCGCTCGCTTATCACGCCTGAGGCCATCGACGCCAACATCGCGGGACTCAAGCAGGTTTTCGCTAAGCTCCTGACCTATGGCGACGGCCCCACCCACGCAATCATGCTCAACAATGCCGAATGGCTTGATGAGCTCAATTACCTCGATTTCCTGCGCGATATCGGCCGCCACTTTTCGATCAACCGGATGCTCGCCTTTGAAAGCGTCAAATCTCGCCTCGACCGGGAGCAGTCGCTCTCCTTCCTCGAGTTCAACTACATGATCCTCCAGGCCTATGACTTCATGGAGCTTAACCGCCGCTACGGCTGCCTCTTACAGATGGGCGGCTCGGATCAGTGGGGCAACATCGTCAACGGCATCGACCTCACTCGCCGGGTGCTTGAGACCGAAATCTTCGGCCTCACTACCCCCCTACTGACGACCTCCGATGGCCGCAAAATGGGCAAGTCGGCGGGCGGAGCAGTCTGGCTCAATGAAGATATGTTGTCGCCTTACGAGTTCTGGCAATTCTGGCGTAACACGACGGATGCAGACACAGGCAAGTTCCTGAAACTCTTCACAGAACTTCCAGTGGCGGAATGCGACCGGCTGGGCGCGCTAGAAGGCTCCGAGATCAACGAGGCCAAGATTATCCTCGCCAATGAGGTTACTGCGCTCCTCCACGGCCGCGCCGCGGCCGATGCCGCGTACCAGACGGCAAAAGAAGTGTTCGAAAAGGGCGGGGTGGGCGATGACCTTCCCACGCTGACGCTCTCAAACGCGGACGTGGCCGACGGCATTTCCATCGTGCAACTCATCGTCAAATCCGGCCTCGCGAAATCCGGCAAAGAGGCCAAACGGCTAATCGCTGAAAACGGGGCAAAGCTCGACGACGCACCGCTCACCGATGCCGGTCTCATGCTCGACGCCGCCGCGCTCAGCGCGCCGATCAAGCTCAGCGCCGGTAAAAAGCGCCACGCTTTGGTGCAGCTCGCGAGCTGAAAGTCTGCGACTACACACGGCCGCTTAAATTCATTGCGTGCGCACCGAACTTAGTGCCGAGCGACGCCTTTTGACGCAAATTGTTCAAAAATCCCTTGGGGAATCCCCACTACCCGTGGTTCGCTGAATGCACAAAAAATCAACAGGGAACCAATATGTCACTCAAACCTCCATTGATGGAGCTCGACATCAAAACCGCCGATAGCGGTTTTTACTCGGGATTCTCCACATCCGTGGCGCTGATATCAAAGATCATCGTCGCGGCGCTCGTTGTCTGGGCGGTCGTGTTTCCGGAGCAAGCCGGCTCCGTTCTTAACGCGATCAACAGCTTCATTCTCGCTAATACGGCCTATTGGTACGTCTACATCGTGGCAGGTTTCATACTGCTGTGCTTGGCGCTCGCGATCTGGCCCGCCGCCGGTCGCCTTAAGCTTGGCCTTGATGGCGACAAGCCCGAGTTTTCTAATTTTTCTTGGTTTTCCATGATGTTCGGCGCGGGCATTGGCGTGGGCATGCTCACCTGGGCCGTGGCCGAGCCTGTTTATCACTTTAATAACAACCCAGACGTCATCCAGGGTCTTGTTCCCGGCGGCACTGAAGAAACGATCCGATCGGCGTATAAGTGGTCGTTCTTGCATTGGGGCCTTGGAGCCTGGGCATGCTACGCGATCGCGGGCCTCGCGCTTGGCTTTTTCTGCTACCGCCGCGGTCTTCCGCTCACAATGCGGTCCTCTCTCACGCCGCTCTTCGGAAAGTCGCTCGCTGGCCCGCTCGGAAACGTCATCGATATCGTTGCCGTCGTCGCGACGATTCTCGGGGTGGCACAGACCCTCGGCTTCGGCGTTGAGCAATTTGTGGCCGGGATGGAGCGGATCGGCATCTCGGGCCTGATGAACGAAGGGGGCAGCGCCAACACCACGGGTGTCCTTGTTGCCATCCTCGTGATCATGGGCCTCTCCACACTCTCCGCCCTTTCCGGCGTCGGTAAGGGGATCAAATGGCTCTCCAACCTCAATATGGGGCTCTCGATCTTCCTGCTCGGCTTCTTCCTACTCTTTGGGTCGACCTTCTTTGGCCTCCAAGCGTTGGTCTTGGGCATCTGGGACTATCTCATCGCGCTACCTGGCCTCCTCTTTACGGTCTGGCAGGGTGATGGCGTCGAGGGCTCAGTCGCAACCCAACTTGCCGGCTGGCAAGGTGGTTGGTCTGTGTTCTACTGGGCCTGGTGGATCGCATTTGCTCCCTTTGTGGGCCTGTTCCTGGCACGCATCTCCAAGGGTCGCACGATCCGCGAGTTCGTGCTCGGCGCGATCATCGTTCCCTCGCTCATGTGCTTCGTGTGGTTCACATGGGCCGGTGGCACGGCCATCGATCTGGAACTCAACGGTGGTGCGAACGGCATCATCACGGGCGCGCCCGATGGCGACAAGATCTTCGCCGCCGTGGTCTACATGCTGCCTGACGTGCTGGGGTACCTGATGTCCTGTGTGATCGTGGTCCTCCTCCTCACCTATTTGGTGACGACGGCGGACTCCGCGGTGCTCATCGTGAACACGATCAATGCCGCAGGCGATGAAGGCCCGAAAGCCAAGCCCCACATCTACTTCTGGGGTATCGCGCTTGGCGCTGTTGTCGCTGCGCTCCTTATTGCAGGAGGTGCTGGCGGGGGCGGCCTCAGGGCGATCCAGACCGCCATGGTCATCGGCGCACTGCCCTTCTCGCTCGTGATGGTCCTGCAAGGCATCGCGCTCGTAAAGGCGATCTACAACGATGCACGGCGTGAAAAGCAGGGCGTTGGCACAACGACGGACCACGTCGATGCTGCCGCTCCGGCCGAGTAATCATCCACTATAAAGCAGGAAACGCCGCCTCATCCGAGGCGGCGTTTTCGTTTGCCCAGAGGCCTGGCTCTAAATCGCAGCCTTCCTCAACAATCGCCCCACAACTTTCAGCACGCGCCGCACGGGCGGCGCATGGCGCGCTTCATGATGGCTCACAAGCCACTGCGCGTGAGTAAGCTCAGGCACTGCCCGCACGAGCGGCAAACCTTCCCCAGCAAACACAGGCAGGACGGCCTTCGCCACTCCAGCTTGCACGAGGTCACGCGCGTTTCTGGCATGTGTCACCTCGATGCGAGGCCCCTCTTGCTCCGCCACCCAGGCCGCCGAGGGCGTCCGCCCTTGCACCGCCGCCCAGGGCGCATCGCCCAAGCCAAAAACCGCAAAGCGCACCTCCCCAATCTGCCGAGCGGCAAGCCCGATCTCGTCCGGCCGCTGATTCCGTATGCCAATCACCGCCTCCCGCCGCGCGATATCGAGCCGATGGTCCGCCGCAATAAAGCGCAGCCGCACGGGTGAACGCGCAAACGCCGCCGCTTCCCGGCACAAGAGCCACGTGACCCAAGCGCCAGCAGAAATCTTTACCAGTGGCGGCCCAGGCGCCGCGTTGAGCGGCGCAAGCTCCGCCTCCGCCCGCTCGGCCCGCTCCTTGAGCCGGGCACCCTCCTCTGTCAGCGCATAGCCCCGCGCATGTCGCTCAAAGAGCTCCGCGCCCAGCCGCTCCTCGACAGCAACCATCCGGCGGGCGAGCGTCGGCGGCGAAGAGCCCGTCACACGCGCGGCCCCGGCCAATCCACCCTCCCGCGCCACAGCGAGAAAGAGCCTCAGGTCATCCCAGTTCATTTCATTCATGAAATGATACTTACACTTTATTCCATTTTTCCGCGACCCCGAAGGAGCCATTAAGGCTCTGAAAAGGAGACCGAAATGACCCATACCCTAGGCCTCGGCTGTTGGCCGCTCTCCGGCCCCATGTTCATGGATGGCAAAAGCGTCGGCTACGCCACTTGCGCGCCGGAGGAGGCCGAACGCATCCTCCATGCCGCGCTTGATCTCGGCATCACCCTCTTTGACACGGCGCAAGCCTATGGTTGCGGCCATGGCGAACGGCTGTTGGGGACAGCGCTGAAAGGCCGGGAGGCCACCATTGTCACCAAGATCTGCTTGGCAATTGACGAAGGCGCGAAGGCGATCACAGGCCTTCGCACCGACCCGGCCAGCGTTGCACCCCAAGTTGAAGAGAGCCTGAGCCGCCTGAGCCGCGACCGGCTCGATGTTGTCCTTATCCATCCCAACGACATCCCAATCTCCGACGCGGAGGCGGTCTTTTCAGAGCTTGAAAGCCTAACCCGCGCCGGAAAGGTCGGCGCCTTCGGCTGGTCCACCGACTTCCCTGAAAATGCCGCGGCCCAGACACGCTTCCTCAATGCAACGCATGTGGAGCATGTCATGAACGTCTTCTTGGACGCTGCAGAGCTGCGCCTCGTAACCGAAACCGCGGGCCTTATCAGCCTCATTCGCTCTCCCCTCGCCATGGGCGTCCTGGCCGGCCGATTTGATGCGGGGCGGACGATCGATCCAGGCGACGTCAGGGTGGAGGCCCATGGCGGAATGGATTGGTTCGAGGGGCCGCGAGTGCATCCTCGATTTGAAAAACGGCTCAACGCAATCCGCGAGTTGCTCCGCACCGGTGGGCGATCGCTTTCTCAGGGGGCTCTTTCCTGGCTCTGGGCACACGGGACGCACATCATCCCAGTGCCTGGCGCATCCAAAGTAGAGCAGATCGAAGACAACGCAGCCGCACTTGCTCACGGCCCGCTACCCGCGAACGTGATGGCGGAGATCGCAGCACTCATTCCCACCGAGTCGTGGCAAAACCGCCCGCTCTGAGGTTGCGTTAACTTTTACACCTGGGGCGAAACACCAAATCCGCCTGGGCACGGGTTGTGTACGGCCTGTGTACAGGTTGTGCGCCCCGCCAAAAACGCGAAAAGCCGCGCGCGCCGGTTCGTAAACGGCGCGCGCGGCGGTGTCAGATCGCGTTAAGGCTACTTAGCGCCGATGCGCACGAGGTCCCCGTCAAAGGTCGGGATCGACAGCACGAAGTCATCCGTCGGATAGCACAGCGCCTGCTCTTCCAGCATCCCGATAGCGATGGCCTCGCCCATCCGCAGACTGTCGTAATAGTCTGAAAAATAATGGACTCCGGCCATGTTGCGCCCAATGGAAATGTTGGCAGCAAGCTTGTTCAGCTCCCCCTCCAGCGTCAGCGGGCAGTCGGTGTCGCAGCTATCGAGCTCGGAACCGTCATCATTCACCTGGTAGTAAAACGGGTGCGTGATGTCGTGGAAGAACCCGATCGTGCCGGTCGAGCACTCCTCCTCCTCCGTCTTCTTCTTGCCGAGCACCGCCCCGCAGTCGAAGAAAGCTTTAACGATTGTGGTACATGCTCCCGCCACCGTCGCGTGCCCCGCACCATAGGTCGGGTGCATCGGCGAGCCTTCGGCAAACGCCATCGGCAAGAGCAACGTGTTTGCGCCGCACTTTGCATTGTGCTCCTTCACGTCGGCCAGCGTGCCCGGCATAGCGCCCTTGAGGTCGCTAAAGGCCTTGCAGGTCGACTTGAAGGTGTCGTCGATCTCATGGGCTTTCTCGATACGCCCGGCGAGAGCTTCAGGCCGCAACCGCAAGTGATTGTTGAATTTTTGGTACCGCACGGCCTTCAATGCGCGGGTGGCGACCTCAGTGACAAGCGTCAGGATGTGCGGCCCGCCGTAGAGCGCAAAGCCCCCCGCATTTTGCGGCACTTTCGACTTGTTGATCGGGTTGAACATGTTCCGCATCCCCGAAAGCTTGGCAAAGCTCGGGTCAAACGGCGCACCATGACCCAGCAGGATCAGTGTCGCATTGAGGTACGCCTGGTAGAGCGCGTCGTAGTGCACATAGGTCGCGAGATCGCGCGGCGTCTTGATGAACCGCGTCCCGCCCGCAAAGAGCTGGCCAGCCGAACACATCTCGTTGTTCTTGCCCTTGCCCAGCGTGTTGACGTCAAAGCCCCGCTGCACATCAAGCCAGTCATCCCAAAGCTGCATATGATCTTCATGCGGCTTCGCAATCGGCACGCGCTGGTCGATCTCCTGCGCGCCAAAGGCGATGAAACCGTCCTGCGGAGCATGTCCCGCAAGAGTACCATTCCCCATCATCATGAACTGGGAGAGATAAGGCCCCACGTCCACGCCAGGGGTGGAGCCCCGAAACGCCGTTTGCCGTGTCAGCGCGCCACCCACATTCTTGCGGGCACGCCCCTCTGAGCCGTCGATGCTGTACGACATGCCATTGAGGTTTCCGATCGACTGATCGACCTTGGCCTCATCGGCACCGCCAGCTTCGGAGAAACTCGTGAGCGGCACATCCCGCAGCAGCGCAAGCTCATAGACCTCCGCCATCTCATAGGCCAGTTCATCACTGCCCAGCGCGGGCGCCGGCGGCATGGTCACCGCCTGGGCGTCAGGCCCCTGCAGATCGTAAACAACGCCAGCCGTGGGCGCTTCCCACTTCCGGCGCGGGTGGTCTGTTGGAACCGGTACACGCGACGTGAAGTACTCGACATAGCCCTCGTCGATAGCCGTCCGAAACGCCTCGAAATGCGTAGGGTCAGCCACGAGGCCTGTCGCGCTGTCATGGGCGAGACCCTTCGTGAAGGACATAGGGTAATGCGCCGACGCGTAGCGCGTTTCATCAGGGTTCGCGAGGTGCTCCGGGTGCGCGCGGTTCCGCGCCTGTTCAGCAGCTTCCACGCGTGTTCGATAGGCGGATTCAATCCGATCCTTAGGCATAATGCTTCTCCAAAAAAGTGTTCGTTCAAAAAAAGTCCGCGGCAAAAAAATGCACGCCGCGGTTGTAGGAATACCCTGCCCCGACAAAGGGGCAAAGTAAGGAATTCCGTAAGGTAAGGCTCGGCTGCTTTCCGCCGCAGGCGGGCTGGCTTAGCCCATGAGCTGATCGATGCGCGAGCCTGCTATGGACCAACCACCATCGGCGCCGAAGATGGAGCCGGAAACATAGCGCCCGGCCTCAGAGCCGAGGAATAGGCAAACCTCGGCCACGTCATCGGGCGTGCCCATCCGCTGCATCGGCACTGACTTTACAACTGCCGCGCGCATCTTTTCGCTGGGCGCAAGGCGCTCCATGCCTTCGGTCCCGTCAATGGGGCCGGGGATAACAGAGTTCACGCGAAGCCCCTCCGCCCCCCACTCAATGGCGAGGCACTTGGTGATCATGTCAACGCCCGCCTTGGCCGCACACACATGGATCTGAAACGGCATCGCCTGCATGGCCTGCGGCGCGGAGATGTTGATGATCGAGCCCGGCCGCGCCATGTGCTTATGGGCGGCGCGCATCACGTGGAACGTTCCGATCAGGTCGATATCCACGACCGATTTGAACCCGTTAGGCGACAGGCCCACCGCCGGCGCCGGGAAATTGCCCGCCGCGCCGGAGACAAGCACGTCGATCTTACCTGCGGTCTCTTCAAAGGCCGCGAACCCGGCAGCAACGTCGTCATAGTTGCGCACGTCGTAGGCATAACCCAGCGCGCCCTCGCCGAGCTTGGCCACGGCTGCATCCACCTTTTCCTGCTTGCGGGAGGCGACCGCCACGCGTGCGCCAGCGGCGGCATATGCTTCCGCAATCCCCAGATTGATGCCGGAGGTTCCCCCAACGACGAAGACGTTCTTGCCAGTGAAATCGAATGCGGCCTTGCCTGCCATGGTTTCCTCCCAAAGTTAACCTTCACGTCAACTAAACGGGAGAGTGCAGTTTAGCTAGCGCGCCGTAGCGTCAGACGCTTCCCGCTTCGACAAAGAAGTTGTTGGCCGTGCAGGCGCTCGCGGCATCAGACGCCAGGAAAAGCACCATCTCTGCGACCTCGGCGGGCTGGATCGGATCCGGCGTGCACTGGTTCTGCAGGTGACGCGAAAGCGCCTCCTCAGTCACCCAAAGCTCTTTCTGGCGGTCTGTCATGATCCAGCCGGGCACGACAGTGTTCACGCGGATCCGATGCGCCCCGAGGTCCCGCGCAAAGCTGCGCGTCATTCCGTGAACGGCGGATTTGGCGGTGGTGTAGACCGGCATACCGCCTGACGCCTCCCACCAGGAATTCGAGCCCATGTTGACGATCGAGCCGCCCTGCCCCGCATCGATCATCGCAGGCGCACAGGCCTGCGTGGCGAAAAACATGTGCCGCAGGTTCGTCGCGATCCGCTCGTCATAATACTCCTCGGTGACGGTCTCCCAACCGTGCCGGTCGTCTCTGGCTGCGTTATTAACGAGCACCTTTGGAGCCCCGAGAGCCGCGATGAGGTTGGCAAAAGCGGTCTTCAGCGCGGGGATGTCGCGCAGGTCAGCGACCTCATACGTCGCGCCGGTTTCTTCGGCCATAGCCGCCGCACCGTCGGCATCGAGGTCAACAAAGCCGACACGTGCATCCTGCGCCGCGAAGTGCCGCACGATTTCAGCGCCTATGCCCGAGGCACCGCCAGTCATGAGAACGGTTTGCCCCACGAGGCTCGGATAGGTGGCTTTAGGTGTCATTGCGGGGCTCCTTTTCGTTGGCGCTAACAGCTAACGAGCCCCACGGTGATGGCAATACCCTACCCGCCGAGCATCCATTCGCCGTCCGGCCAAAACGCGTGGTAGGCAAAGGCGAACATAACGTCATGGGCCAGGTTCTCAC
>JBCCYG010000083.1:0-8825 GCA_039190145.1 Pseudomonadota bacterium
AAGGAGCCTGCGCGTGAGCAAAACCTATGACGTGGTCGGGATGGGCAATGCCGTCTCTGACGTGATTTCCCATGCCTCCGATACGTTCCTCGATCACATGGGGATCGAGAAGGGCATCATGCAGCTGGTGGAGCAGGAGCGCGCGCAGGTGCTCTATGCCGCCATGGGAGACAGGACGGAAACGCCGGGGGGATCGGTGGCGAATTCCATAGCGGGGCTCGGGCTTTTGGGGCTGAAGACGGCCTTTGTGGGCCGCGTGGCCGATGATGCCTTGGGCCGGGCCTATGCCACGTCGATGGCCGAAGAGGGGACCGACTTCCCGAACCCGCCTGTGGAGGGCGCTGGGCTGCCCACCTCGCATTCGATGATCTTTGTCTCCCCGGATGGCGAGCGGTCGATGAACACCTATCTTGGCATCTCGGCTGAAGTAGGGCCCGAGCACCTGCCAGACGGGGTGTTTGAGGATACCGAGTACCTCTTTTTTGAGGGGTTTCTTTTTGACAAGGACCCCGGGAAGGCCGCGTTCTACGACGCGGCGGCGCGGACGCGGGACGCTGGTGGTAAGGCTGGGATTTCGCTTTCGGACCCATTTTGCGTGGACCGGCATCGAGAAGATTTTCGCAAGCTTGTGGCGGGCGCGCTCGACTACGTCATCGGCAACGAGGCGGAGCTTTTGTCGCTTTATGAGGTGAGCGATGTCGATGCGGCCCTCGAGATCGCGGCGGGGGAATGTGAGCTTGTGGTTTGCACGCGTTCGGGGGACGGCGTGGCGATCCGCGCGGGTGCGGAGCGGGTGGATGTGCCCGTGGAACGGGTGACGCCGGTGGATACGACCGGCGCGGGAGATCAGTTTGCGGCGGGTTTTCTATATGGGCTTGTGAATGGCAAGGAGCTCAAGGCCTGCGGGCGCATGGGGTGCCTTGCGGCCGCGGAGGTCATCGGCCATGTGGGGCCGCGCCCCCAGGTGGATATGAAGCAGTATTTTGCGTCTTTCGGCCTGATCTGATCCGATCTGGTCTGGCGGGACGGACGCTCTTTGCTGCGCAAATTCGCACCCGCCCGCCCGAGTCCATTGATTACGTGAGCGTGGTGCCGACGAGGTTACCGGCGACATACGTGGCGGCCATGGCGGCGGCGCCCCATCCGACGGTGCGGAGCATGGCGCGGCGTTTCCCAGCCCCGCCGACGCCCGCGCCGAGGGCACCTAGAGCCAGCAGGGCGACGAGCGTGACAGCAAGGATCGTATAGGGTGCCCAGACAGAGGGGACGGCGCCGGCGGTGATGACGGGGATGAGCCCCGCGCTTGCAAAGGCGCCAAGCGACGCAGCGGCGGCGCGTTTCGGGCTGGCGGAGTGGACATCCATGAGACCGACCTCGTCACGGAGATGGGCGCCCAAGGCGTCATCCCGCGTGAGCTCTTTAGCGACCTGGCGAGCGGTTTCGGGGGTGAGGCCCCGGGCGCGGTAGATGGCGGCGAGTTCATCGAGCTCGCCCTCCGGGTCGCTTTGAAGGGCGCGGCGCTCGCGCTCTACCTCGGCGCGTTCGATGTCGGATTGTGAGGAGACGGAGATGTATTCGCTGGCGGCAATCGACATCGCGCCGGCGACGAGGCCTGCGATGCCGGTGGTGAGCAGGGTAGCCGTGCTTGCGCCGGAGGCAGCCACGCCCACGAGGAGGGCGGATATCGAGACGAGGCCGTCAGTAGCGCCGAGAACTGCCGCGCGCAGCCAGCCGCTCCGGCCCAAGCGGTGCGGATCATGACGGTGGGTGGCGGCGAAGGTTTCGTTCATAGCGGTAACCTGGGGGTCCGTGCGCTACGACCCTTTTCACCGCTGCGGTCGAAAGTCGACCCGCCTGTGCGAAATCCGTGGCTTAGGCGGCGCTAGAGAGGCGGGCTGCCTGGAGCCAGAGCGCGTCGATAGCGTCAAGCGCGGTGACATCGGCGTCGATGTGGTCGTGGAAGCCGGTGGGTGTGCGGTAGTTGAGCCGCTCTTCCATAATCTCGGCATGGGCCATGAGCGTGGGATCGACGGCGCCGGGAAAGTGACCAGCCAGCGTGGAGCGTGTGGCGCGGGGGAAGGTGAGGCGGCTTCGCTCGGTGGAGAGATTGACGAGCGCGCAGCCCTGGCGCGCAGCGTAGCATTGGGCGCGGGCGGATTTGGCTTCGAGCGAGCGGAGGGAGATGTCGGCGCGGAGCGGATCGGCGGTGCCTTGGCCGTAGAAATGGGTGGGCCCGGTTTTCGGATAGACCATGTCGCAGCCGAGATAGGCGATGATCTCGGGCTTGAGCGCGTGGAGGGCCCAGTAGGTCGCCGTGAAGGCCATGGTGGCGCCGCCATAGACGAAGCCGCCAAAGGCGTTTTGAGCGGGCACGAAATGGGTTTGATCAATGAGGCGCTGGCTGGGCTGCAGGTCTTCTGGCTGGCGATCCTCAGGGAAATCGTAAGGGAAAATCAGATCGTCCCAATCCGCGCGGATTTGCCAGGCATTGTTGATCGCGAGGATGTGGTCGAACGGTGCGCGGGGCCAGTTGCTAGCGGCGGTGGCACTGGGGCCTGAGCCAAGGATAAGTAGTTTCATGGCAGAGGCCTTCCCTAGTGGCTGACAGGTAGGCCGTAAGGCTTGATTGACAAGCAGGCGGGCGTCAGTTGCCGAGGGTCTGGCGCAGGAAGGCGATCTCTTGCTGGGTGGTGACGATATCGATGGTCACCTCATGGCCCGCGCCCGGCACAGACTCGAAGGTGACGGGGGCAGTCGCGAGCGCGGCGAGGGCTTCGCCATGGGCGTGGGGAATGACGGCGTCAGCGGTGCCGTGGCGGATATGGATCGGCGCGGTGACCTGGGCAATGTGGTCTCGGCTCTTGAATTGATCGCGCATGAGGAGGCGCACGGGGACCAGGGGGTAAAGCTCCGCCGCGAGGTCGACCGTGGCGGTATAGGGCGCGCCAAGGAGGACGGCGCCGACCTCATTTTCCGCGGCGAGGCGGATGGCCGGCCCGGAGCCGAGGCTTTCGCCGAGGACCGCGATGCGACCGGGTGCGATGCCTTGGGCGAGGAGCCAGTCATAGGCCGTTTGGGCGTCGGTTAAGAGGCCTGCTTCGCTCGGGGAGCCTGTGCTGTTGCCGAAACCGCGCCAAGAGAGGAGCGCCATGCCGAAGCCCTGATCGGTGAAGTCGGCGAAGCGGCTGGCGCGTAGGGCTATGTCGCCCGCATTGCCATGGAGATAGAGGATGGTGGGGGCGGTCGCCGGTGACGGATCGCTCCACCACATTTCGAGTGTTTCGCCATCAGGGGTGTCGAGGGAAATGACCTGGACCCCGAAGAAGCCCTGGCTGCTGGGGGGCGGTGTGCCTTTGGTCGGAAAATACATGAGCTCGCGCTGGAAGGCGAAGAGGGCGAGGCAAGCGAGGAGATAGAGCGCGCCGAGGGTGAAGATCAGGGATTTGAGGAAACGGCGCATGGTGGTCTTTCTTGGGGAGGTGCCGGGGGAGGTTCCGGGTGGTGCGGACCTCTTCTTCGCTTTGCTCGAATTCGACCCGCCCGCCCGGATCCGTGATTAGCGGAGCTCTTTGCGGATCATCAGTTTGAGGCCGGACCATACCTCGGTGACGGCGCAGACTTTGAGGTCGACGAGGCCCATGGGACGGGCGATCTCGCGGATTGTGTCTTCGGTGATGTCGGTGGGGACCTTGGAGGATTTTTTGGGCCAGCTCACCCAGAGCATGGCGTCGCGTTTCATTGTGTTGCGGGCGCGGGTCAGGGTCGCCTCAAGCTCCGCGCGTTCGGTGGTGAAGAGGTGGATGAGATTTGCCTCTTCGAACTGATCGGTCGTTTCCGCGGGCGGTGCGCCCTCGGCGATCAGCGGGGCGACATCCCCTGGCAGGCCGAGATAGTGGAGTGCCATGCCCTCCTTTAGGCCGAGCTTCTTCCAGAGCGGGGTGCCTGAATAGCCGGCTGTGGGCATGGGGCTAGTCTCCGAGTTTGGCGTGGACTTCGTCGAGGTCGATCTCGCCGATGGGCATTTTGTTTCCCGGGTTTTCGAAATCGTATTTGAAGAGTTGGAAGTCTTTTTTGTAAATCTCGAAGATCAGGTGCATGGAGAGATCGTCGAAATAATCCTCCACCGGGTGGGCGCGTTTGGGGCCGTGTCCTTCGGACTCGTTGAAGCGGGGGACGTCTTTTAGTTTGATTGTCTTGGGTGTTTTGACGGCGTTCAGGACGTCTTGCATCCCGTCGTTGAATTGCTCCGTCCAGAAGATTTTGTCGTAGCGGCCGCCATTGACAATGAAGGTGGAGATGTGACCGGACATCGCCGACCAGTGGATGTCGGGCTCCATCGGGCGGCGCCAGCGGATCGTGTCGCGGGCGAACAGCAGGAAGCGGCGGAAGCTTTTGATTTGGTCGAACTCGAAATCGTTTTCGGGATCGCCCACTTCGATGCCGTATTTCTGGATCAGAAGCGGGACAAGGTTGCCTCGGTAGCGTTTACCGTTGCGCTGGATGCCGCAGATCTTGTCGAAGAAACTCGACAGGATGCGGGTATAGGGGTTGCGGACGCAGGTGAACGCGTAGCTTTTGTGCCCTGCCACATTGGCAGAGATCAGCGGCTGGCTGCTTTCGAGGGCCCATTTGTGCATGCCATGGGTGGCGTCATGGATGTCGCCGTCGAAAAATTCGCCGTGATCTGAATAAAACATGATCTGGCCGATCGTGGAGCAGGCGCACTTTGGAACGACGCGATACACCACACTCTCGCTCTCTGTCATCCAGGTGCCAGGGAAACCCATTACTCGTTGCCTCGTTTGTCGGTCTTTGCGCCTTGATAGCTTAGAAATCGCAAAGAAAGTCTGTTTATTCAACGCCTGTTCACCTAACGTTGCCAAAAAACAATCACGCATCCTCGAGCTAGATAGTTTCTCAAATGGCTAAAATCGCCTTCATCCTGTTATGCCACAAGGACCCGAAGTCGATCATCGACCAGGCGAACCGGCTGACGGCGGTGGGGGATTGCATGGCGATCCATTTCGACCGCTCTGCAAAGCCCGCTCATTACGCGATGATCCGGGAGGCGTTGAAGGACAACCCGCTCGTCACCTTTGCCAAAAAGCGCGTGAAGTGCGGCTGGGGGGAATGGTCTCTCGTCCGGGCCTCGCTCAACGCGGTGGAGGCGGCGGCAGAGGCGTTTCCGGACGCTACGCATTTCTACATGCTCTCGGGTGATTGCATGGCGATTAAGTCGGCGGAATATGCCCATGCGTTTCTCGACGGGCGGGATGCAGACTACATCGAAAGCTTTGATTTTTTTGAGTCTGACTGGATCAAGACCGGGATGAAGGAGGAGCGGTTGATCTACCGCCACTTCTTTAACGAGCGGAAGAGCAAGAAGCTCTTTTACTGGTCTTTCAAGGCGCAGCGTCAGCTCGGTCTCAAGCGAGAGATCCCCTCAGACATCCAGATTATGATCGGCTCGCAATGGTGGTGTTTGCGGCGGACAACGATTGAGAGCGTGCTTGATTTCTGCCGCGAGCGCCCTGAGGTACTTCGCTTTTTCGCGACGACTTGGATCCCGGATGAGACGTTTTTCCAAACCTTGGTTCGGCATCTCGTGCCGGAAGCGGAGATCGACTCTCGTACGCTCACCTTCTTGCTCTTTTCCGATTACGGAATGCCGGTGACGTTTTACAATGATCAGTACGATTTGCTTTTGAGCCAGGAGTTTCTTTTCGCACGAAAGATCAGCCCCGAGGCTACAAAGCTCAAAGCGCTTCTTGGTGAGCTATATGCCACGAGCGGGGCCCGGTTTGATATCTCAAATGAGGGTGCAAAACTCTTTGCGTTTCTCACCGGCCGCGGGCGAGAGGGGCGGCGGTTTGCGCCGCGCTTTTGGGAGACGGAGTCTACGCTTGGCCCGGAGCGGGAGCTTTTGATCGTCGTTTGCAAGAAATGGCATGTCGCCAAACGGTTGCTCGCACGCGTCAAGCAGGAGACGAATTTGCCGGTCATCGAGTATCTTTTCCACGAGGAAGATACGCCGATGCCGGATCTCGGCGGTATTCAAACGACGCTGGCCAAACGGACCAGGCACCGCCGGGCGCTCATGCGGATGCTCTTTGACTATTACGAGACGGACCGGCTGCTTATCTGCCTCGATCCGTCGTCATTTGAGCTCATGATGGACTTTGAGAATGACCGCTCGAAGACGCGTATCCTTGAGGTGGCCTGCATCTTCACCGATGAGTACCTCTTGGGCCATGCCGCGCGTGTGGGCCTTGCGGGTGAACAGACGCCGCCCGAGACGGTGGAGCGGCTGTTGCCGACGATACGGGGCGATGTGAAGTTTGAGCATGAACGGCTGCGAGATGCCGGTTTTAAGCAGTACTATCGCATCCAAGAGGGCCAGAGCGTGGAGGACATGGCAGACTCGCTTGGTGCGTTCCTGTCGCTCGGATCAGAGAAGGCCAATGCCATTGCGTCGACGGAATTCCTCTTTACCGACTAAGGCGTGAGCGCTCGGGCCGGCGGACCTCTTTCTCGCTTTGCTCGAAATTCGACCCGCCCGCCCGAATCCTCGATCGACGCTACCCGGTTGAGACGCCGCCGCAGGGGCAGCCGCTGATGAGCCCGCCGGGCCTTGTGGCGAAGCCGCAGCACTGGCTGCCATTTGACAGGAGGCAGCATTGGGTTCCCGGGGTTGCAAGCTGGCAGGTATGGGTCGGGCTCAGCGTGGCGGCGCCCATGGGCGAGACGCTAAGAATGACGGCAAGAAGCAGATCACGCATGGCTTAGTTTCCCAGGGCTGGGTTGCGATGGTTAAAGGCCGCGGCCAGCATCAGGTGGACGAAGAAATCCCGGACATGGGCGCGCTGATCTGGCGGATGACGGTCGAGCAACTGGCTCGTGACGGTGTTGTCCACCTCGATGAATTTTCTAAGCGTATCGCGCCAGATGAAGTAGCCGGTGAGGTCGGGGACGATCCAGAAGTGGCCTTCACGCAGGGCAGAGGCGCTGTTGTCGGAGGCGTAGCCGTATTCTGCCCAGGCTTCCAAATAGCTCTTGCGTAGGTCGTCGCTGGCGCGAACTTCGAGGACTTGGCCTGCGAGACGGTGGTAGTGGATGATGATTGAGGTTGCCGATTTGGGGGTCCCGTCCTCGCATTTTGAGCGGAAAAGGACGCGGAAGAACCAGAGGTCGTCTTCATCTTCTGGTGCGACGTCCGGCGCGTTTGCGAGCGGCTCTAGAAAGTAGGTCGAGGCGAGGATGTAATCGTCGTCACTTAGGGTTTCCGTGAGTTCCGTGGTCACGGAGGTCTCAGCGCCGGCGGAAAGCTCAACGATGCCCGCGGAGATGTTGGCGCGAAGCCCGAGCGGGAGGGAGGCCGCGTTGGTTTCTGTCCATTGAACACCGCATTCTTTGACCGAGGTGAGACGGTAGCCGGCGACGGTGCTGGCCAGCGAAATATCCTGCCCCGAGCGGGGCACGCTTAGGCGGCGGTGGAAGGAGCCGTCGAGGTGCCAGGCAAACGTTTCCTCGGCTCGTTCGTAAGTGACGATCTTGGCTGGGGTGAAGGCATTGTTTGGCGCACCGGCCGCACGGCGTCGGGCGCAGAGGGAGAAATGGCTGTTGCGCGGCTGGTGGAGCGCGCCGCCGGGCTTGAAGGCTCTGACCGGGATCGGCTGGCAGGCCTGGTCCTCCACGCGGCTTCGGCGGCGGAGCAGTTCGTCATCGACGAGCCAGGGGGGCAGATCGAGGGGTTTGCTGAGAGAGCGGTAGGCGGCAATGGTTGCCTGTGTCAGGGGATCATCGCCTGCGACCATGGCATAGCCGTAGCGCGCCGAGATGACATAGCGGCACTGGACGCGGACCTCGCAGACGTTGAGATCATTGCCGGGGCAGTCCTCCGCACTTCGGCAGACGCCAGCATCGAGCGGGGTATCGGCGAAGAGGTATGTCGCGTTTTGGACGATCGGGGCGATGTCGCTTTCGCGGATGATCTTACGCTGGCCGTATTCCGTGAGAACGAGGATGGCGCGGTCACCACGGGAAGCCTCGAAGGCATTGAGCGGCACGTAGGCCACGGGCTGCACCATGAGCCCGATGGGATACATTTCCTGCTCTTCGAACTGCTGGTCGTCGCAGCGGACATTGACGAACCGGCCGGGATTGACGGTGAAGTAATAGGGCTGGTCGCTATAGGCGACATCGGGGGTTTCGACGGAGGGGCTGAACCAATCCCACGCCATGCGGATCACGCCCGGGCGCGCATCGTCGGCGGCTAAGAGCCTTGGGCATGGATCGAGAGCCTGCGCGCTTGCGCTCGGGGGCGCAAGGAGCGCGGCCATGCCAGCGCAGGCCGCGAGGAGCCAAGAAATCACCTTCATCACAAAATCCGAATCTAAAAAAGATTGGGATTATCGTATCATGGTTGTGTTTTTGATGAAGACTCTTGTCTGAGTTGTGTCTTCGTCCCGCTCGACCACGACATGTGGTGCGCTTAGCCCTTGGTTTTGTCGTAGGCCATGCGCGCCGCTTTCACGTCGGGCATCTGATCATGGGACCAAAAGACGAGCGGTTTGAGCTGTTTAACGAGGCTCTCGCCCAGGGGCGTGAGGCCGTAGGAGACCGCGACGGGCGGGCCGGGGTCGACATGGCGCGTCAGATAGCCGTCCCTTTCCAGGCCGCGCAGATTGTCGGTGAGGACGCGCTGGGTGACGTCGCCGATGCAGCGTTTGAGCGCGCCGAAGCGCTTGGGCTCGTCCTCCAGCGCCAGGATGATGATCATCCGCCACTTGCCCGTCACGTTCGACAGAACTGAGCGGATCGAGCAG
>JBCCYG010000084.1:0-8656 GCA_039190145.1 Pseudomonadota bacterium
GCGGCGCCAGCCGGGGGAGTTGTAGACGTCGGATTTCGCGGCGCGGTCATGGAGGTCGGAGCCGGCGGCGGCCTGCATCACGGGGGAGGCCTGGGCCATCATGCCGCCGCCCCCCATACCCCCCATGCCGTAGCTGCTTGAATGCAGGCTCGAGGAGGTGGTGAGCACGTCGACATGATCCTCGGGCAGCTCATCGACGAAGCGGGAGGGCATCTGGCTCTGCCATTGGCCAAAGACGCGGCGGTTGCCGGCGAAGGAGATCGTGCAGACCTCCTCGGCGCGGGTGATACCAACATAGGCGAGGCGGCGTTCCTCCTCGAGGCCTTTGAGGCCGTTTTCATCCATGGAGCGCTGTGACGGGAAGAGGCCGTCCTCCCAGCCCGGGAGGAAGACCATGGGGAATTCAAGGCCCTTGGCGGCGTGGAGGGTCATGATCGAGACTTTTTCGCCGCCATCGTCCTGCTCGTTATCCATGACGAGGGAGACGTGTTCGAGGAAGCCTTGCAGGTTGTCGAAGTTTTCGAGCGCTTTGACGAGTTCCTTGAGGTTTTCGAGGCGGCCCGGCGCTTCGGGCGTTTTGTCGTTTTGCCAGTGGGCGGTGTAGCCTGATTCATCGAGGATCATCTGGGCGAGCTCGACATGGGTGTCGGCCTCGTCACGGACTTGCGCGAACCAGCGGTCGAGGCCGTCGATGAGCTCGCGGAGGTTGGTGCCGCCCTTGCCTTTGATCGACTGGGTTTGCACGGCGAGGCGCGCGCCCTCCACGAGGCTGACGCCGTTGGAGCGGGCCATGAGTTGGATCGTCTGGACGGCTTTGTCACCGAGGCCGCGTTTGGGGGTGTTGACGATCCGCTCGAAGGCCAGATCGTCGTCCAGCGAAACGGCGAGGCGGAAATAGGCCATCGCGTCCCTAATCTCCATCCGCTCGTAGAAGCGCGGGCCGCCGATGACGCGGTAGGGAAGGCCGATGGTGAGGAAGCGGTCCTCGAAGGCGCGCATCTGGTGGGAGGCGCGCACGAGGATGGCCATTTGGTCGAGGCCGAACGGGTGCATACCGCGTGTGCCCTGCTGGGCGGCCTCGATTTCATCGCCGATCCAGCGGGCCTCTTCCTCGCCGTCCCAGTGGCCGATGAGGCGGACCTTTTCGCCCTCTGTGGCGTCCGTCCAGAGGGTTTTGCCCAAGCGGCCTTCATTCGCGTCGATGACGCCGCTTGCAGCGGCGAGGATGTGGGGCGTGGAGCGGTAATTCTGCTCGAGGCGCACGACCTTGGCGCCGGGGAAGTCCTTTTCGAAGCGCAGGATGTTGCCCACTTCGGCCCCGCGCCAGCCATAGATCGATTGATCATCATCGCCCACGCAGCAGATGTTTTTGTGGCTCTGCGCGAGGAGGCGGAGCCAGAGATACTGCGCGACGTTGGTGTCCTGGTATTCGTCGACGAGGATGTAGCGGAACCAGCGCTGGTATTGCGCGAGGATGTCTTCGTGTTTCTGGAAGATCGTGACGCAGTGGAGGAGCAGATCGCCGAAATCGGTGGCGTTCAGCTCTTTGAGGCGCGTTTGGTACTGGGCGTAGAGCTCCGTGCCGCGATGGTTAAAGGCGGAGGCCTCGTGGGCGGGGACCTTCTCCGGCGTCCAGGCGCGGTTTTTCCAGCTGTCGATGATGCCGGAGAGCATGCGGGGCGGCCAGCGTTTCTCATCGATGTTGCTGGCTTGGATGAGCTGTTTCAGCAGGCGGAGCTGGTCGTCGGTGTCAAGGATAGTGAAGTTGGACTTCAGGCCCACCAGCTCGGCGTGGCGGCGCAGGATTTGAACGGAAATCGAGTGAAACGTGCCCATCCAGCGCAGCCCGGCATCCTCCCGTTGGAGGAGCTGTGCGACCCGCTTCTTCATCTCGCGCGCCGCCTTGTTGGTGAAGGTCACGGCGAGGATTTCGTTTTCGCGCGCGGTGCCCGTGGCGAGCAGATGCGCGATGCGGGTGGTAAGTGCTTTCGTTTTGCCCGTGCCCGCGCCTGCGAGCATCAAGACAGGGCCATCGAGGGCAAGCACCGCCTCGCGCTGCGCCTCGTTGAGGCCGTCCATATAGGCCCCCGCCTGCCCTGCCACGGCACCAGCCATGGCGCGGGAGGAAAGCGAGGGTTTCGCGGCCTCTTCGAACGCGTCGAAATCATCGTAACTGCTCATGGGGCGCAATGTAGCGCTTGGCAGGGCGTGAGGGAAGTTCTTAGAATGTTCGCGCCACGCTTGGCATCTTTTGGGTTGAGGCGATGATCTTAGGACTTCTGGCCGCACTGCTTGCGGGGGCGATGATCCCGCTCGGCGCTTATCTTGCATCGATCGAGCACATCCGCCCGGTGCGTCGGCGCGAGGAGGTGCGCCACGGGGTCATGGCATTTGCGGGCGGCGCGTTGATCTCTGCGGTTGCGCTCGTTCTTGTGCCGGAGGGGACGGAGCGGTTGTCTACCGTCGCGGCGCTGCTTTCCTTTGCCGTGGGCGGGGTGCTTTTCGCGGCAATTGACGCCGCCATTGCGCGGAGCGGGGAGAGCCGTGGTCAGATGGTGGCGATGCTTGCGGACTTTCTGCCGGAGGCTGTGGCCCTGGGCGCGCTTTTGGCCACGGGGAGCGAGGGCGCGCTGCTCATGGCAGCGATCATTGGGCTTCAGAACCTACCGGAGGGATACAATGCCTATCACGAGGTCGCGCCGAAAACGCCGAGCGACCGACGGCGGCTCCTCATCGGGTATTCTGGCATCGCCTGCCTCGGGCTCCTGGCGGCGCTTTTGGGCGTCACCGTCTTCGCAGCCTCGGCAACGGCGCTGGGTGTGTTGATGATGGTGGCCGCGGGCGGGATCCTCTACCTCGTTTTTCAGGACGTGGCGCCGAAAGTGGCGATGGAAAAGTCCTGGGCGCCGCCCCTAGGCGCGGTCCTTGGGTTTGGCCTCGGCCTTCTCGGTCATTTGCTTGTGGCGTGAGGTTTTGGCAGACAGTGCCCCAAGAGTTGCGGCTGGATGGCGAGGTCTGGGTTTGCGACCTCCAAGCAGAAAGGGGCCTGGCGCGTGGCAGCGACTTCAGCCTTTGAGTTGATCTTGTATGCCGGGGCGCATGGGTTTGCGTCGCGCGCGGAGGTGCCGGAAAGATGGGAAGGACCCGACTTTGGCGCGCGCGAGGCGCTTCTTGCGCAGATCGAGAGTGCCCTGCCCGCCATGGCGCGTTCCGGCTGGAGCGAGATGGGCGTTGGCACCTGGTCGATCCTGCTGTCTTGCGAGGGCTTCAGCGTGTCTTTTGAGCTACCGGAGGAGGTGGGCAGCCAGGTGAGGCTGAGCTTTACGGGCGATTTGGTAGGCGCGCTCCCCGTCATGCTCGGGCTCTATCACCAACCCAATTGGGGTGTGGTGGATCAGGAAAGCGCGCGGCTCAATGACCCAGACGCGCTTGCGCAGAGCGTGGCAGAACACCTAGCGATGGCAAAACGGCGGGCCGCACGACCCGTCGGCAGCCCGAGCCTCTTACAACGGATCAAAAACGTGCTGGCGCGCTGAGGGCTTGCACTTAGCCGCGAGCGGGGCAAGTTGCGCGCCATGGATATCGATCTCGTCTACCCCGCGGTAAGCGACCTGCGCGCACTGGCGCGAAAGCGCATTCCGCATTTCGCTTTTGAGTATCTCGATAGCGGCACGGGGCCAAATGAGCTTCAGGTGCAGCGGAACCGTGATGCGCTCGACGCGGTGCATTTCTTGCCCGATGTGCTTGTGGGCGATGTGGGCCCGTCCTGGGAAACTGAGTTTATGGGCGACACCTATGGCCGACCTTTTGGGATCGCGCCGTTAGGGATGTCGGGGCTCATGTGGCCGGGTGCAGAGCGGATGTTGGCAACAGCAGCGGCCAATCATCGCTTGCCCTATTGCTTGAGCACCGTGGCGACAAAGCTCCCCGAGGAGATCGGGCCGGTGGCGGGAGATATGGGGTGGTTTCAGCTCTATTGCCCCGAGGCGTCGGACATCCGGCAGGATATGCTAAAGCGGGCAAAGGACTCCGGGTTCAAAAAGCTTATCTTCACGCTAGATGTGCCCGATGATAGCCGCCGAGAACGACAACGCCGGGCGCGGCTATCGCTGCCGCCTCAGATCACGCCGCGCCTCATCTGGGACCTGATAACCCATCCGACTTGGAGCCTGGGGACGCTCAAGGAGGGGCCACCGTCCATCGTGCTGGCGGAGAGTTATCTGGAAAGCCACGGCTCGCGCTCGTCACTCGAACATGCAGGGCACTTGATCCGAGGAAAGCCCGACTGGGAAATGTGGCGGGCGGTGCGTGACGAATGGGACGGGCATATCATCGCCAAGGGAGTCATGGACCCGGTGCTGGGACAAAGGCTTATGGATGCGGGCGCAGATGCGATTTGGGTCTCGAACCACGGTGGGCGGCAATTTGAGCCCGGCCCCGCCGCGATCAACACGCTTATGCCCATGCGTGAGGCGCTTCCGGACACGTATCTCATCTTTGACTCCGGCGTTTCCACGGGGATGGATGTGCTGCGCGCGTTGGCTTTGGGGGCGGACTTCGTCATGCTGGGACGTGCGTGGCACTACGCCGTGGCGGCCTTGGGCGCCCGCGGGATCGAGCACTTAATTCACATTCTGACCGACGATATGAAGCTCAATATGGCGCAGATCGGCGCGCATACGCTGGACGATTTGGGACGCAGATTATTGCGCGCGTAAAGCCTGTCCCCGATTGGGTTTGCCTTGCACGCCGCCGCCAACTCAACGCACCGTCAACGCGAAAGTCCAACAGGAGACAAACCCGTTTGTGTTGCTTCATTTTGAAGACAGATATCTATGCGTTTGGGAGTACTGGGTCGACACTGAGCCGACGCTTGCTTGAGACGCGTAACAGATGGAGCGCCGCAATTGGCTAGGAAGGCTAGAGCCCGGGAAAGCCTTGAGGAGATGCTAGCGTCCTGTTCGGACAGCCTTTTTCCGGCGGAGATGGGCGAAGCACCTGTTTATTTGGAGAGCCGCGGCAGCGACGGAGATAGCCCACTGCACGTGATGCTATGGCGCGAAAACACCTACGCGGTTCTGAAGTTTATTGAGGCCGGTGCTGATGTGAATGCGGTCGGCGACATGTCAGAGACGCCGCTGCACATAGCTGTGCGCAAAGAAAATCTGGCCGCTGTTGAAGCACTGCTCAAGGCAGGAGCGAACGTGTCTCTGAAGTCAGAGTTTGGCAAGACACCCAAAGAGCACGCACAAAGTCTGGGTGGGGAGATGGCTCGGCTCTTTGCCAATACGTGACGTGATTTACGTCTCGCCTGGCAAATCCGCCCGACCCATTGGTTAGCCATTTAGCCCGCGCTTCAAAGGCACGCGCTGGAAGCGCGGTATGTTCCCTCGATTGCGAGCGCAGCGAAAAGCGCTTAAGCCATGCTGCAACTGCACTATCAGGGGCGTTCCATGGCCGAATTCCAGAAAATCCTCATCGCAAACCGGGGGGAGATCGCCATCCGGGTTATGCGGGCAGCCAATGAGTTGGGGAAGAAGACGGTCGCCGTCTTTGCCGAGGAGGACAAGCTGGGGCTGCACCGCTTTAAGGCGGATGAGGCCTACCGGATCGGTGAGGGCCTGGGACCGGTGCAGGCCTATTTGGCGATCGATGAGATCATTCGCGTGGCGAAGATGTCGGGCGCGGATGCGGTGCATCCGGGCTATGGTCTGCTCTCTGAGAACCCGGATTTCGTGGATGCCTGTGAGGCCAATGGGATCACGTTTATCGGACCGAAAGCCGCGACCATGCGGGCGCTGGGTGACAAGGCCTCTGCCCGGCAGGTGGCCATCGCGGCGGGAGTGCCGGTAATCCCCGCCACCGAGGTGCTCGGCGATGACATGGCCGCCATCAAGAAAGAAGCCGCTGAGATCGGCTATCCGCTCATGCTGAAAGCGTCATGGGGCGGCGGCGGGCGCGGGATGCGGCCGATTTTCAGTGAAGATGAGCTTGAGGAGAAGGTGCTTGAAGGGCGCCGGGAGGCCGAGGCCGCGTTTGGCAATGGCGAAGGTTATCTGGAGAAGATGATCCAAAAGGCGCGCCATGTGGAAGTGCAGATATTGGGCGATAGCCAGGGATCGATCTATCACCTCTGGGAGCGCGATTGCTCTGTTCAGCGGCGCAACCAAAAGGTCGTGGAGCGCGCCCCTGCCCCGTATCTCTCGCCCGCCCAGCGCGAGGAGATTTGTGCGCTTGGCCGCAAAATCTGTGAGCACGTGAATTACGAATGCGCGGGCACGGTTGAGTTCCTGATGGATATGGCCACGGGCAAGTTTTACTTCATTGAGGTGAACCCGCGTGTGCAAGTCGAGCATACGGTGACCGAGGAGGTCACCGGCATAGACATCGTGCAGTCGCAGATCAAGATCGCCGAGGGCAAGAGCCTCATGGAGGCGACCGGCGTGGCCTCGCAATACGACGTGCAGCTGAACGGCCATGCGATCCAGTGCCGGGTGACGACGGAAGACCCGCTCAACAATTTCATCCCGGACTACGGCCGGATCACCGCGTATCGCGGAGCCACGGGTATGGGCATCCGGCTCGATGGCGGGACGGCCTATTCAGGGGCGGTAATCACCCGATTTTACGACTCGCTGCTCGAGAAGGTCACGGCGTGGGCCCCTACCCCGGAGGCTGCTATCGCGCGTATGGATCGCGCGCTGCGCGAGTTTAGGATTAGGGGCGTGTCGACCAACATCGCCTTTGTCGAGAACCTGCTGAAGCACCCGACGTTCCTCAATTACGAGTACCATACGAAGTTCATCGACGAGACGCCGGAGCTCTTTCAGTTTAAGCGGCGGCGGGACCGCGCGACGAAGATCCTGACCTACATCGCGGATGTGACGGTGAATGGGCATCCTGAAACCGTGGACCGCCCGAAGCCGCGAGCCGATGTGAAGGACCCGCGCCCGCCCGCACCGCTAACGGATGCGCCGAAACCCGGGACGCGGAACATCCTTGAGGAGTTCGGACCACAAGCTGTGGCGGACTGGATGAAGGACCAAAAGCAGGTCCTCATCACCGACACGACGATGCGAGACGGGCATCAGAGCCTCTTGGCGACGCGGATGCGCTCAATCGACATGATCCGGGTGGCGCCGTCTTACGCGGCCAACCTGCCAGAGCTCTTTTCGCTCGAATGCTGGGGCGGCGCGACATTCGATGTCGCCTATCGCTTTTTGCAGGAATGCCCGTGGCAGCGGCTCCGCGATATCCGGGCGCGCGTGCCCAACATCATGACGCAGATGCTGCTGCGCGGGGCCAATGGCGTGGGTTACACGAATTACCCCGACAATGTGGTCAAATTCTTTGTCAAACAGGCGGCGGAGACGGGTATCGACGTCTTCCGCGTCTTCGACTCGCTCAACTGGGTCGAGAACATGCGCGTAGCGATGGATGCGGTGATCGAGAACGGCAAGGTCTGTGAAGGCACTGTTTGCTACACGGGCGACATCCTGAACCCGGATCGAGCGAAGTATGACGTGAAATACTACGTGGCCATGGCCAAAGAGCTGGAAGCCGCAGGTGCCCATGTGCTCGGGCTCAAGGACATGGCGGGGCTTTTGAAGCCTGCAGCGGCGCGGGTGCTGATCAAGGCGCTTAAGGAAGAGGTGGGCCTGCCCATCCACTTCCATACCCATGACACGGCAGGCATTGCCTCGGCCACTATCCTGGCCGCAGCGGAATCCGGCGTGGATGCGGTGGATGCAGCGATGGATTCGTTCTCCGGTAACACCTCCCAGGCGACGCTCGGGACGGTGGTCGAAGCGCTCCAAGGTGACGCGCGCGATACCGGACTGTCCATTGGGGCGATCCGGGACATTTCCAACTACTTTGAGACGGTTAGAGGGCACTACGCGGCCTTTGAATCTGGTCTTCAGGCCCCCGCTTCGGAGGTTTACCTGCATGAAATGCCGGGTGGGCAGTTCACCAATCTCAAGGCCCAGGCGCGATCCCTCGGGCTTGAAGAGCGCTGGCATGAAGTGGCGCAGACCTATGCCGATGTGAACCAGATGTTCGGGGACATCGTCAAAGTGACGCCATCGTCAAAGGTCGTGGGGGACATGGCGCTGATGATGGTCTCCCAGAACCTCACGCGCGCAGATGTCGAAGGGAAGATCGACGTGGCCTTCCCGGACTCGGTCATCGACATGATGCGCGGCAATCTGGGCCAGCCCCCGGGCGGGTGGCCGAAGGGCATCCAGAAGAAGGCGCTGAAGGGCGAGAAGCCGTCGACGAAGCGGCCCGGTGCCGAGCTGCCGCCGGTAGACCTTGATGCGGTACGCGCGGACGTCTCCAAACAGATGGAAGGCAAGCCGGTCGATGATGAGGATCTGAACGGCTACCTCATGTATCCCAAGGTCTTCCTCGATTACATGGGCCGCCATCGCACTTACGGGCCGGTGCGGACGTTGTCGACGAAGACGTTCTTTTACGGGATGCAGCCCGGTGAGGAGATCACCGCCGAGATCGACCCCGGCAAGACGCTTGAGATCAGGCTTCAGGCCATGGGTGAGACCAATGAGGATGGCGAAGCGCGGGTCTTCTTTGAGCTGAACGGTCAGCCGCGCGTCATCCGGGTGCCGAACCGCGCGGTACAGGCGACGAAGGTCAC
>JBCCYG010000085.1:0-8549 GCA_039190145.1 Pseudomonadota bacterium
AACTAGGCCTCACCGACCTCTCAACGACCCGAGAAAGCGCAAACCATGCTGAACTCTGCCGTGGCTGGCCTGTCTCGGGTCGCCAACACTCTCGCCATCGCCGCCAACGCGCTGGGCACGCTCGTCGTCCTCGCGCTGGTGCTCATCCTCAATGTCGATGTGATCGCGCGGGGCCTCTTTTCAGCCCCGCTCAAGGGAACCTACGAGCTCGTGCAGTTCTCGGTGGTGCTCATCGTTTTCCTCCAACTCGCCGACGTGGTCAGGGTAGATCGACTGACCCGCTCGGATGGGGCCCTCAACATCCTCCACTCACGGAAACCGAGGGCTGCCTCTGGCGTGAGACGGATCATTAACGCCGTCTCCGCCATTTTCATGTTCCTGATCTTTTACGTGACGCTGCCTGAGTTCCTCCACATGTGGGAAACCAATGATTACTTCGGCGTCCCTGGGCTCTTCACCTTGCCCTGGTGGCCCGTGAAGCTCGTCATCACTTTTGGCACAGGGCTCGCCTGCATCATTTTCGTGATCAAAGTTGTCACGGGTCAGGACCGACCGGCGCTCGTCAGAACCCCGGAACATGACGGGGCTGACCAATGACCCCCATCGAAATTGGCCTTATCTCGGTCATTGCGATCGTCTTTTTGATCTATTCGGGCGTCTACATCCCTGTGGCGCTTGGCGTGGTCAGCTTCGTGTCGATCTGGTTCATGCGCGACAACTTCCAGCTCGCGCTGAACCTCCTGAAAGTCGCCGTGGGCGACAGCGCGATGGAGTTTACCTTCGCCACGATCCCGCTCTTCACTTTCATGGGGCTCGTAGTTTCCAAGGCAGGCTTAGGCAGGGATGTCTACGAGGTCATGACCATGCGCTTTCGCAAGGTTAAAGGCGGCGTTGGCATGGGCACCGTCGGCGCGAATGCTGTGTTTGCTGCTGTTACCGGATCTTCAATTGCCTCAGCGTCCGTTTTCACGAAGGTCTCCGTCCCGCAAATGCTGACGCAGCAGTATAACCCGCGCTTTGCCGTGGGCGTCGTGGCGGGCTCCTCCGTCCTTGGCATGATCATCCCGCCCTCGGCGATGCTGATCATCTACTCTTTCGTCGCGGAAATCTCTGTCGGTGACATGTTCCTCGCGGGCGTGATCCCCGGTATCCTTCTCGCTATCGCCTATATCGGCGCAATCTGGTTCATGGGGCGCTTCACACCAAACTTCGTCGGCGGCCGCGTTGTCGATGACAGCGAGTGGATGTCCCGCCGCGAGATCGCCTCCAAGACGCTTCCAACCATCTCTCTCATCGTCGTCGTTCTTGGCGGCATCTACACGGGCTGGTTCAGCGCCGTGGAGGCCGGTGCCGCGGGATCGCTCGTCGCGCTCATTATCGCTGTAGCTCGTAAGAGCATGTCTGCCCGCGCCTTCTGGGACGCCCTGCTCGAAACCGGGCACATCACGGCGGCGATCCTTTTTCTCATCACGGCCGCCTCGATCTATAGCCGGATGCTCGGCTTGGCCGGGCTGCCGAACCAGCTTGAAGACTTGCTGACGGGCAACATCGCCTCATTCTGGACGATCATGCTGCTTTACGTGCTGCTCATGCTCTTCCTCGGTACTTTGCTCGACACGGCATCGATTATCTTGATCGTTGTGCCGCTCTTCCTGCCGCTGGCCGAAGCCATGGACATGTCGCTCATCTGGTTCGGGATCATTACGGTCGTAGGCGCTGAAATCGGGCTCCTCACACCGCCTCTCGGCATTTCTTGTTTCGTCATCAAATCGACAATCAACGACGACCGAATATCACTCAAGGACGTCTTCATGGGCGCACTCCCCTTCGCCTTCGTGATGCTCATCGTCCTCTTCATCCTAATCGAGTTTCCAATACTCAGCCTCGCCCTGATCTAAGGAGCCAGCCATGCGAAACGTGACAAAGGACAACATCACCGAGGTCTTCATGGGCTACCTTGCCGAGGACACCACGCCGCGGATACGCGAAATCATGGGCTCTCTCGTCAAGCATATCCATGATTTTGCCCGCGAAACTAAGCTGACCCACGAGGAGTGGCGCGCGGGCATCGCGTTTCTAGAAGGCTGCGCCGCCATCGAAACCGAAGACCGCCACGAATTCGTTCTGGCCTCTGACGTGCTCGGGTTGTCCTCACTTGTCGACATGATCAACTCAAATGAGGACGCAACTAGCTCGTCGGTTCTCGGCCCTTTCCACGTCTCAGGCGCGCCGCCGCTCCCTGTGGGGGGTGACATGAAGCGCCACTATGGCGGGCCGATCCTTCTGGCAGAGGGGACGATCCGGGACCTTGACGGAAACCCGATTCCCAATGCGGAGCTCGACATCTGGCAAACCGCCCCAAACGGGCTCTATGCAAGCCAGGATGAGGAGCAGGACACGTTTTCCTTCCACGGTCTCATGACGGTGGGCGATGATGGAAGATACGCTTTCACGACGGTTAAACCCGTTGAATACACAGTGCCCTCAGACGGGCCGGTCGGTGACATCCTTCGCGCCTGCGGCAGGCACCCGTGGCGCCCCTCACACCTCCACTACATTGTAAAAGCCGAAGGGTTTAACCCCTTAGTCACAGAGATTTTTCCCGACGATGACCCTTACCTGGACGAAGACACGGTGTTCGGTGTCCGCAAGGACCTCGTTATGCATTACGTTGAAAAGCCTGCCTCGGAATTCCCCGACGGGCTTGAGATTTCCGGCAAGGTGAACGAGCCATTCCTGCATGTGAACTTTGACGTGACCCTCGCTCCAGCCTCATAAGCGTCACGAATCCTATTGACCCAAAAGCGCCCGGCTGTATGCCTAAAGGCTGATGGTTCTCGGCGGCCACAGGCCAAAGAGATGAAAAGGGAACGCGGTGAGGTGTAGCCATCAGGCGCCAACTCCGCGACTGCCCCCGCAACTGTGAGCGGTGAGCGACCCCGAGAAAAACCACTGAGCCAAAGGCTCGGGAAGGTTCGGGAAAGCTAGGACCCGCGAGTCAGGAGACCTGCCATCAGGGGCGCGCACGCGCCTTAACGTTAACTCGACACAGGCGGGGTGCCTGGTCAGGAGCACTTGATGGCCACACGGATCGACCCGTGCCGACATATGCATACCTCCACCCCGCATGGCGGCGGAGGGCCCCATGGCGCGTCACACTTCACACAAAATTACGGTCTGCACGTCTTGCCGACACAAGGGCACAACCTGCCGCCCGGGCTATGAGCTGATCGAAAAACTGCGCCGCGCGATAGACGCGGCGGGGGACGCGGTCCCCGAAGAGTTCGAGATTTCGGGTGTGGCCTGCATGGCGGGCTGCTCGCGCCCCTGCACGGTGGCCTATCACGGCACGCGAAAGGCCACGTACCTCTTCGGCGACATCGATCCGGAAGCGGATATCGAGGACCTCGTCACTTTTGCGCAGCAATACTCCTACCTCCATGACGGCTGGTGCTCCTCGGTGGACCGCCCCGGGAAACTCCGCAGCGCGACGCTTGCGCGGGTCCCAGCCGCCATGATGGTGCTTGAAGAGAGCGAGGCGCGCGCCTCGTGAAGGGGGCAGCGCTCTCTGTCAGCGATCTGAGCTGGAGCCCGGGACGAGGCCGCGCGCCCGTCCTCAGCGGCGCAAGTTTTGAGCTCGCTGCCGGTCGTGTTCTCGGTATCGTCGGCCCGAACGGGGCCGGTAAAACGACGCTTCTCAGGATGCTCTACCGTTACCAGCGGCCCGAAACCGGGGCCGTGATGGTCGACGGGATCGACATCTGGATGCTACCTGCAAAAACAGTCGCGCAGAGCATAGCGGCAGTTCTTCAGGAACAGCCCACCGACTTTGCGCTCACGGTGCGCGAAATCGTGGCGCTCGGGCGCGTTCCGCACCGCAATGGCTTCGGCGGGGCGAGCGGCGCGAATGACGACCGCATCATCGATGAGGCACTCCGCCGCCTCGACCTCCACCCCTTCGCGACGCGCTCCCTCGGCACGCTCTCTGGCGGGGAGCGTCAGCGCGTAATGGTCGCGCGGGCTCTCGCCCAGGAACCGAGCATCCTCATCCTCGATGAGCCGACAAATCACCTCGATATCCGGCATCAGCTCGAAGTGCTTGCGCTCATCCGAGATCTACCGCTGACGATTGTGACCTCGCTTCACGACCTCAACCTTGCCGCGGGCGTTTGTGACGACGTCCTGCTCCTCGAGAAAGGCCGACCCATGGGGTTTGGCCCTCCCGAGACCGTCCTCTCTGAAGAGGCAGTCTCGAACGCCTTCCGCGTCCATGCGCGACGCGAAGAACTTGCGCCCAGCGCAACCAAACACCTGACTTTCCACTTAGAAGACCAAAGGACCGCCAGATGAAAACGACCCTCCTGAGCGCCGCCGCGCTCCTCACCGCCTCGGCTGCAAGCGCCACCACGGTGCAGAGCTGCAATCGCTCCGTGACCTTCGACAATCCGCCCGAGCGCGCGATTTCGAATGACGTGAACCTGACTGAGATGATGCTCGTTCTGGGCCTCGCCGACCGCATGGTGGGCTACACCGGAATCTCGGGCTGGAAGACGCTTGACGAGGAAATGCGCGCGGGCGTCGAACAGCTCCCAGAACTTTCCGCAAAGTACCCGTCCAAAGAAGTCATAGTTGGCGCGGATGCGGACTTCTTCTTTGCGGGCTGGAATTACGGCATGAAAGTGGGCGGCGAGGTGACACCCGAGACGCTCGAGCCCTTTGGCATCCAGGTCTATGAGCTCACAGAGAGCTGCACGCACATCATGGACAAAGAAAAAGCCTCTATCGAGGACATGTACAATGACCTTCTGAACCTCGGCGCCATCTTTGACGTTAAGGAGGACGCGCAGGCCCTCGTCGAAGGGTACCGCACAGAGCTGGCGGCATTTTCAGAAGAGCTTGAAACCGGCGAGCCGCTGCGCGTCTTTGTCTATGACAGCGGCGAGGATACGCCGTTCACCGCTGGTCGCTACGCCATGCCTACCGCGCTCATTGAGGCTGCGGGCGGCACCAATATCATGGATGATTTCGAGAAAAGCTGGGCCACCGTCACCTGGGAAGAGGTGGTCGAGCGCAACCCCGAGGTCGTCGTGATCGTGAATTACGGCGAGGTCACCGCCGAACAGAAGCGCGAGTTCATGATGTCGAACCCGGCATTTGCAGAGCTCGACGCGGTCAAGAACGACCGGTTCGTCACGCTTGAATACGTCGAGGCGACGCCCGGGCCGCGCAATATCCGCGCCGTCAAAACGCTCGCAGAAGCCTTCTGGGCCAAGTGATCCGATGAGTGAGGCAAGCTCCCCCTCCCTGCGCAGAGTGAAGGTTGGTCCAGCCGCCTTTGTGCTCGGGGGCATCGCGGTTCTGCTTGTCTCACTTTCGGTTGCCATTTCCGTGGGGGCGGTCCCCGTCCCCGCGGGCACGGTTTGGGGGGTGTTTCTCAACAAGCTCTCTCCCGGCCTCATCGAACAGACTTGGAGCCAGGGCCGGGAGGCCATCGTGTGGGAAATCCGCTTTCCCCGCGCACTTCTGGCTATGATGGTGGGGGCGGGCCTCGCCGTTGTCGGGGCGAGTCTCCAAGCCGTGACGCGCAACCCGCTGGCAGACCCTCACCTGCTCGGCATCTCGTCGGGTGGCGCTTTCGGGGCAATCCTCGCCCTCCTGCACACGGGACTATTCATCGGGCTCCTCACCGTGCCCTTTCTCGCTTTCCTGGGTGCCCTGATGGCCACGGTGATTGTCCTCGGCGTCTCTCGCTTTGCCGATGCGACCAGCGCCGACCGCCTTGTTCTAGCGGGCGTCGCCGTGTCCTTCATCATCATGGCTGGCGCGAACGTCTTGATTTTCTTGGGCGACCCGCGCGCCACCCACACGGTCGTTTTCTGGATGCTTGGGGGCTTGGGCCTCGCGCAGTGGAGCCAGCTTATCTACCCGCTTGTGATCCTCGCGCTTTGCACAGCATGGCTCCTGACCCAAGCCGCCGCGCTCAACGCCATGACGGTAGGCGATGAGACCGCAAGCACGCTCGGCATCCCCGTCGCCCGCTTTCGCATCACGGTCTTTGTCGTTGGTGCACTCATCACCGGGGTGATGGTGGCCTTCTCGGGCATCATCGGCTTCGTGGGGCTCATGATCCCGCATATCGCGCGGATGATCGTCGGCGGGGATTACACGCGCGTCCTCCCCGCCTCTGCCCTGCTTGGCGCAATCTTCCTGCTTTGGGCCGACATCGCGGCCCGCACCGTGATGGCGCCTGAAGACATGCCAATCGGCATCGTCACGGGGCTCATCGGTGGCGTCTTCTTTGTTTGGCTGCTCAGCCGCCGCAAAGGCTAGATAGGAACGATCGTCGCTTCGCCACGCTCAATGGCAACTTCAACGATGGAGGATGCAACTGCGAGGTCCTGAAGCCCGACGCCCGTCCCGTCAAAGAGCGTGATTTCGCCATCTGACATGCGGCCGGAATGGGCACCGTTGATCACCGCGCCAAGCTGGTTAACGGCGCTCTCGGCGATCAGGCCCTCCCCTACGGCATGTTGTGCCTCCCCAATGGAAACGGACTGCGCCACCTCGTCAGTGAACACAGTCGACTTTGCAAGGAGCGCTGCTTCAACCTCCTGCTTCCCCTTCGTATCGGTGCCCATGCAGGCCAGATGCGTGCCCGGGCTCACGTGCTCAGCGAGCAGCGTGGGTGCAAAGGACGACGTGATGGTGATGATGGCGTCCGCATCCGCCATGCCAGGTAATTCAACCGCTTCAAACGCCACGCCCATCTCATCGGCGACGCGCGCAAGGTTGGGGAGCATCTCTGGGTGCATGTTCCAGCCGATCACCTTTTCAAAGGGATGCGTTTGCAAGGCGGCGCGGAGCTGGAACGTTGCCTGGTGGCCCGCCCCAATCATCCCCAATACCTTCGCATCCTTGCGGGCCAAATGACGGATAGACACCGAGGAGGCCGCCGCCGTCCGCAAGGCCGTGAGCAGGTTGCCCCCTACCATCGCCTTTACCCGCCCGCTGTCGGGATCAAAGAGAAAGACTGTCGACTGATGATTGATGAGCTGTCGCCGTTCGAGGTTGTGAGGCCAATAGCCGCCTGCCTTGAGCCCAAGCACCCCGCCCGCGCGATCAAAGCCGCCTTTGAAGCCATAAAGCGCGTCTTCGTGGCCGAGCGCTTCGCGTACCACTGGGAAGTTATACGCATCGCCCGCTGCCATGGCCGCAAAGACCTTCTCGACGGCGTCAAATGCCGCCTCGCGGGTCAGCATATCTGCCACCATCCCCTCGGGAACGATGGCCAGCTCGTGACTATTCATCTTTGCGCCGTCCATCAGTAGGCCTTCCCGCGTGCAGAGACCGGCCAAAGGGTTTCAACCTTGCCACCGCGCACACCGACATACCAGTCATGGACGTTGCAGGTCGGGTCACAGTGGCCCGGGACGAGCTTGAGCTTGTCATTCACCTTGAGCACGCCATCTGGGTCCGACACCACGCCGTGCTCGTCCGAGCACTTCACATATTCTACGTCGGTGCGCCCGAAGATCACGGGCAAGCCGCTATCCACCGACTGCGCCTTGAGCCCCGCATCGACGATGGCTTTTTCAGCCTTCGCATGGCTCATCACCGAGCAGAGGATGAAAAGCGCGTTTTCCCATTCGCCCTGGTCGATACGGTTGCCCTCTTTGTCGAGGATGCGGCCGTAATCGGCATCCATGAAGGCGTAGGAGCCGCACTGGAGCTCGTTATACACGCCCGAATTGGACTCGAAGTAGTAGGAGCCCGTACCGCCGCCACCGACAATGTCGCACTCCAGACCTTCGGCTTTCAGTGCATCGACGGCGTCGCGCACCATGGCGATGGCGACGTCGACCTTGGCCTTCCGGTCCTCGTAGCTGTCCATGTGCTGCATCGCGCCCTGATAGGCCTGGATGCCGGCAAACTTCAGCCCCTCGGCGGCGTCGATGGCTTTCGCAATCTCCACGACTTCCGGTGTCGTCGTCACCCCGCAGCGACCCGCACCGCAATCGATCTCGACCAGGCATTCGATCTCGGTGCCGTGGGTCTGGGCGCCCATTGAGAGGTCGGCGATGTTCTCTAGGTCATCAACGCAACAGATCGTGCGCGCGCCGAGCTTAGGCATCCGCGCAAGGCGGTCGATCTTTGCCGGGTCGCGCACCTGATTTGAGACGAGCACGTCCTTGATGCCGCCTCTCGCGAAGACCTCCGCCTCCGACACTTTCTGGCAGCAGACACCCACAGCGCCGCCGAGCTCGACCTGAAGCTTCGCCACATCCACTGATTTGTGCATCTTGCCATGCACCCGGTGGCGCATCCCGTGCGCCTTGGCGTAGTCGCCCATCTTCTCGATGTTGCGCTCGAGCGCATCGAGATCGAGCACAAGGCACGGCGTTTGGATGTCCGCCTCATCCATGCCCGGCAGCGCGGGCACGTCGAAACCTACTTCAAGCGCGTCGAAATCAGTGATGTCTTTCATGTCGGTCTCCCTTAGCCCAGCATCCAGGGCAGTTTATCCATGTCCACATTTCCGCCGGTGATGA
>JBCCYG010000086.1:0-8534 GCA_039190145.1 Pseudomonadota bacterium
CATGTGATCACGCCCTGCAGCTTGACGCCGTTGATCAGAAAGATCGTGACGGGCACCTTGGTCTTGCGGACGTGGTTCAGAAATGCGTCCTGTAAATTTTGTTTATCTGACGCCATCGGACAGGCCCCTACTCTCTCTCACCATTATCACCGCGAGAGGGACAAGTCCCGACACGGCTCTTTCGGTATAGCTATAGGGAGAGTGGAGGCGCTTTCCAGACCGAAATCAACCTCTTAATGAAAAAATGCTGCAGGTGCGACATCACGGGCGCCAAAATGCCGGGTTAAAAAGCGCCACCAAAACAAGGGTCTCGAGGCGGCCCACGGCCATGGCCATCGTTAGGATGTACTTTGCAAGCGCTGAAAGTGTGCCAAGCTCGATGGGATCGGCGGCGGCATGTTGCGCCAGGGGTCCGGTATTGGTGAGGGTTGCGATCGTCAGGATGAGCGAGGTTTCAAACGGTGCCCCTGTGGCGGCGAGAAGGAGCATAACGACGGCCACGGACAGCCCGAAGAGCATGAACATGATCCAGGCGATGTAGGCACCTTCCTGCCGGATATGGCGAGCGAGACGCCCTGCCCCACCCACCGAGGACGGGTAAATCAGACGGCCGATCTCTCGCTCCCCGTGTTTGAGCAGCGCATAGATGCGCAAGAGTTTGATGCCGCCCGCAGTGGTCGCCACGCCCCCGCCCATGATGGCGAGGCCCATCAGGAGAAGCCCTGGTGCTTCTAACCCTGACCAACCGCGGGCTGTCAGCCAGTCGGCAGAGACAAATCCCGTGGTTGAGAGAAACGAGAGCGCGGTAAAGAACGTGCCCCAAAGGGCGCGTAAGGCAGAAAGGATGCCGACATCATCGTCGATTTGAGAGGCGGCTAGGTAGTGCCGCAAGAAGAGCCCGACGGAGATTGTCAGCACAATCGCCAGGGCGAGGCGAAGCTCGGGGTCTTGGCGGATATCGTTTGTAATGTCGCCGAGCACGCCGGCGCTGAACGTGCGGCGAGAGAGTGCGAAGATCAGAAAGATCGCGACGATAACTTCGCCAATGCGGCCAGAGGAGGCGTTCTCCATCCCACCGACGGGCGAAAAGCCAGCTGTGGCGATGGTCGACATAGCGTGCATGGCGGCAACGAGGGGCGGATCCCCCACTACCAGAAGGGACACGAAGAGTGCCAGTGTCAGCCCGGCGTAGATTGGGGCCAATTGACCTGCGGCGCGCAGGAGCCGCTCGGTTGCGTTGCGCGTGACACCCTGCTGCGGGCCAAGCCCCACCGCTGGACCTCGTTTGGCAGCAACTTCGTAGCCGCCCACGCCCATGGGCGCAAAGAGCGCCACAGCTGCCGACCACATCAGAAAGCCGCCGCCCCAGGCCACTTGCGCTCTCCAGAACGCTTCTGCCTCGGATAGCCGCCCGGGCGCATCGTAGAGCGTAGCGCCCGTTGTTGTCATCGCCGAGACCATCTCAAAATACGCATTTGTGTAGGTCGTGTCGCCGAGGCTCGCCTGAAACGGAACGGCGAGCACGAGGGGCAAAAGGAGAAAGGCACCAAGGAGTGCGAGGAGTTGCGCGAGGACCGGGTGACGCGGGGTTTGGCCCCGTGTGACGATGGCAATCATCAGAGTGACGACCAGCGTCAGGATCCCGGTCTGAACGAAGACTTGCGCGCTCGGATAGTCGCGAAAGTTTACTGCGACAATCGCGGGGCCCACCATGAAGAGCCCGCTCATACCAGACAGGATGACCAGAATCGGTAGCGAATGGAGTGTGGCGCGCATGGGCGGGTCAGAAGAAGTCGATGGAGACCTGCAGGAGGCGCTCCACTTCCCCCACATCTTCGGTGAGAGCAAAGATCGCCACGACATCGCCCTCCTTAATCACGGTGTCGGCCAGCGGCGCGTAGACCTCATTGCCGGACTGGATTGCGCCGACCAGGGCGCCCTTTGGGAAATCGATATCCTCGACCTTTTCGCCTGCAATGGGCGAGGTCGATAGCACCTGGGCCTCGATGAGTTCGGCTTCGGCATCGCCGATGGAATAGACGCTTTTGACGCGGCCATGGCGGATGTGGCGCAAGATCGAGCTCACCGTGGTCGATCGGGGATTGATGTAGGCGTCTACGTCGAGCGCATCGAGGAGTGGCACCAGCGTGGGGTCGTTGATGAGACAGATCGCTTGCTGCGCGCCAGCTTGCTTGGCGCGGACAGCCGCCAGGAGATTGGTTTTATCGTCATCGGTCACCGAGAGCAGCGCATCGGCCCTTTCGATGCCCGCCTCGGCCATGAGGCCGCTATCGAGGCCGTCGCCGTGGAGCACGATTGTCCGCTCAAGCTCATCGGCGGCCCGTTCCGCGCAGGCACGGTCTTTCTCGATGATCCGGGCGCGCAGTTTGTCCGTCCGCGCCTCAAGAGCTTTGGCCACCCTGAGGCCCACATTACCGCCCCCAAGGATCACCAAGCGCTCCTGCTTTTTGGTGATCTTACCGAAGACTTCGAGCGTGCGCGGGACGTCCTCGATGTGGGACATGAAATAGCAACTATCGCCTTCCATGATCTGATCGTCGGCATCGGGGGCGAAGAGCTTACCCTTTCGACGAATGCCGACGATGCGCGCGCGCAGTGTCGAGAAAAGCTCTGTGAGCTGGCGCAGGGGCGTGTTCATCACCGGACAGGCATCTTCGACATTTATGCCCAGCAGCTGAGCCTGGCCGCCAAAGAAAAGCTCGGTGTCGAAGGCCGCGGGGGCCGCGATGCGGCGCAGTGCGGCCTCGGCCACCTCGCGCTCCGGCGAGATCACAACTTCGATGGGTAGATGCTCGCGGCGGTACATGTCGGCGTAGATCGCGTCGAGGTAGCTCTGCGCCCTGAGGCGCGCGATCTTGCGCGGGACCTCAAAGATCGAGTGCGCCACCTGGCAGGTGACCATATTGACCTCGTCGGAATGCGTGGCGGCGATAATCATATCGGCGTCGTCAGCTCCCGCGCGCTTGAGCACGTCGGGATAGCTTGCATGGCCGGTAATGCCCTGGACATCGAGCGTATCGGTCGCGCGGCGGACAAGGTCTTGGTTAATATCAACGACGGTGACGTCGTTTTTCTCCCCTGCCAGGTGGCGGGCGATTTGCCAGCCCACCTGCCCCGCACCGCAGATGATCACCTTCATTGGGTGCTATGCCCCGTTCCCGTTGGCTCTCAGAGCGCCAGAGTTGTCACTTTGGATCGCCTCCGTCAATCGTCGTGCTTATGTGGCGGACCAGGGTGTCCTTACGTTAGTCTGTGCCGGTTGCCTCGAATTGCGCGACGCGCGCGCCGGACTTGTTCGTCGTGACGACGCCGAGGCTCTTGAGTTTTCGGTGAAGCGCAGAGCGCTCCATCCCGACAAAGCTTGCGGTGCGAGAGATATTGCCACCGAAACGGTTTATCTGCGTCAGCAGGTATTCCCGCTCAAAAAGTTCGCGTGCTTCACGCAGAGAAAGCGTGGCAAGGGAGCCTGAGAGCACCACCCTATCCTCGTTTGAGGTCGCTTCTGCTTGCGGGAGATCGCTGGCCTGGATCGGCCCGTTTCCTGACCCGAGGATGAGCACCTGCTCGATCACGTTCTTGAGCTGGCGGACGTTACCCGGCCATACCATTGTCTGCATCAGGGCGTGCGCTTCGTCACTTACCTCGCGGTTTGGTAGGCCTTGTGATTTATTGAAATCCTCGATGAAGTGCGCGGCGAGCAGCGGGATATCCTCCCGCCGATCCTCGAGTGAGGGTACGTCGATCGGCACGACGTTGAGACGGTGATAGAGTTCTTGCCGGAAGTCACCAACTTCGATTAACGAGCGTAAATTCTTGTTTGTGCTTGATATTACTCTAACGTCCACCCGTACTTTTCCTGCGCCTCCTACACGTTGGAAGGACTGGTCAACGAGCACGCGCAAGATTTTTGATTGGGTGCCGAGGGGCATGTCGGCGACTTCATCAAAGAAGATGACCCCACCATGGGCCTGTTCGAGAAGGCCGGGCTCGATCCCGCGCTCTGCCGTCTCGCGTCCGAAGAGCACCTCTTCCATTCGCTCCGGCTCTATGGCGGCTGAATTCACGCTGACGAAAGGCGCGTCTGAGCGATTTGAATGGGCGTGGATGTAGCGCGCGGCGATTTCCTTACCGGCGCCTGCAGGCCCGGTAAGAAGGACACGGCCGTTCGATTTCGTGACCTTATCCAGATGGGACTTCAAGGCGCGGAAGGCAGCCCCCTCGCCGATCATGTCGCTTGCGGATCCATCCCCACGCTTGAGCTGCTGGTTTTCGCGGCGGAGGCGAGAGGTCTCCATCGCGCGGCGGATCACGACCATGAGCTGGTCGATGTTGAAGGGCTTTTCGATGAAATCGTAGGCACCTTGTTTGATGGCCGCGACCGCGATCTCGATATTCCCGTGACCGGAAATAATGACCACCGGAATGTCGGGATTGTTTCTCTTTACGGCTTTGAGAATGTCGATGCCGTCCATGCGACTGTCTTTGAGCCAGATATCGAGGATGAGCAGGCCGGGCGGCTCTGTATTGATCTGGCCCATGGCTTCGTCGGAATTAGCGGCGAGGCGCGTTGAAAAGCCCTCATCCTCGAGAATATCTGAAATGAGCTCGCGGATGTCCTTTTCGTCATCAACGATGAGGATGTCGCTTGCGGAAAATGTCATGGCTTAAACTGCTTCTTTTTGTGGTTGAATGGTGGTGGCGGCACGGGGCAAGTGCAGATCTGCTCTTGCCCCGCGGTGTTGGGTGTCGTCGAAAGGTTCGGCATCGGAGAGAGTGAGGCTGCCCTCATGTTCTTCGATGATCTTAAGGACGATGGGCAGGCCAAGCCCCGTCCCTTCTTCGCGGCTTGTGACGTAAGGCTCGAACAAGCGCATGCGCTCCGCGGGGAGGCCGATGCCGTTGTCCGCGATGCTCACATGAATGTCCTCGCCATCATCATGGAGGTTGACGCGGATCGTGGGCTGAAACTTGTCGCCCGCTGCTACTCTGGTTTCAATGGCTTCAGCCGCGTTCTTGAGAAGGTTCAGGAGCGCCTGAGAAATCATTGTTTCATCGACAAGAACTGGCGTAAAGGTCGTGTCGATTTGAGCCTCATAGGCGATGTGCGGATTGCCGTTTTCCTGCAGGAGAATTGCCGCTCGTAGGAGCTCACTGAGATCGCCCGGTTGCCTGTCGGGTTCGGGCATTCGCGCAAACTTTGAGAACTCATCAACGATGCGGCGTAAGTCGTTGGTTTGACGCACAATTACGTCAGTCATTTGATCAAGCTGCTCGCCGTCTTCGCCAACCTTGGGGCCGAATTTCCGTTTGATCCGCTCGGCCGACAGTTGAATTGGCGTCAATGGGTTCTTGATCTCGTGGGCAATGCGGCGCGCCACGTCGCCCCAGGCTGCCATCCGCTGCGCGCTGACGAGGCTTGTTACGTCTTCAAAAGCAATGACATAGCCTTCGGAGGCGTCGCCCTCGCTCCGCCGCGTGGCCAGGCGCACCAGGAGGATTTCGTCGCTTCCACGCCGCGTCAGTCTGATTTCTCGCTGGGCCTGTCCGGATCGGGACGCACGCAGCTCTTTTAAGAGCGGCGCAAACTCTGGGATGGCCACGGCAAGGGGCTTTCCTTCGGCTTCTTCTGCGATGCCCAAGAGGCGTTCGGCGGAACGATTGACAAAGGTGATGCGCCCCTTTGAATCGAGGCCCACAACCCCGGACGTCACCGAGCTGAGCACGCTATCAAAGAGCCGCCGACGGCGTTCGATCTGTTGCGTGTTGTCGAGGAGTGACTGGCGTTGACCTTTGAGTTGCGCGGTCATTTGGTTGAAGTACCGCCCCAGCATGGCGATTTCATCATCGCCCTTCTCCTCGGGGACGCGGACGTCGAGGTCCCCCGCGCCGACCCTTTGAGCCGCTCCGGCCAGGCGCCCCACGGGGCGGGAAAGGCGCTCTGCGAACCACAGTCCCGCCCAGGTGGCGGCTAGGATCAGGACGACCGCAAATCCGAGATAGAGGAGACCAAAGTCAAAGAGGAGGCGCCCTCTTTGGCTTTCGAGTTGCCCGTAGAGTTGGGCGGTTTCCTGTGTCTCATCCAAGAGGGTCAGGAGAGCGCCATCCACCTCACGGCTGAGATAGAGGTAGCGGTCTGTGAAGGCTGTTAAGCGCATAAGAGACCGAAACTCGTTATTCTCCCAATCTTCGATGATCACCACATCCGTGTCGCTAAGCGCGTCAAAGTCCGCGTCTGCGGGGCGTTCGAAGTCAAATTCGTAGCTGGAGGCCCCGCGGGCGCGGATCGTGCCTATGCTATCTATGACGAACGCCTCTTTGAGGCCCCGCTGAATGCGCGGCTGAACACTGCCGAGCAGTTGCCGGGTTTGGCCATCGAAAGCCGTATCTGAGTAAAGCGGACGGGCCGTGCGTTCGCCGTTGAGAAAACGCGCGATGGCCACAGTATCGTTTGTTAGGCCGCGCGCTTCTGCTTCGCCGTATGCTTCGGCCGCGACCACTGACGCGCCAATCACAGTGCGAACGCGATCCGAAAACCAGCCCTCGAGGCCGAAATTCAACGTGATAACGGCAAAGACAGCCACAAGGACCGTGGGCACAAGCGCCAGGAACGTGAAGACACCCGTGAGACGTAAGTGGAGCCGCGACCCCACCGATTTAGCGCGCCGTGCGGCGATCATCCGCGCCACACGATAGAGCACGAGGGCGGCAATCGTCATGACATAGACAAAGTCAGCCAGGAGCACCGCGCGTAGCGTGCTGGAGCCTGGGCCTTGGTCGAGAGGGCCCATGGCTACGAAGGTCATGATCGCGAGAAGCGGACCTAAGAGGATCAGGACAATGGTAAGCGACGCCTGAACCTGGCGCCGACGACGCCAGTTCGAAAACCGCTCCATAGACACTGATAACCCTGCCACTCTCTGGCCGCCCAACCTGATTAAAGCGCCGCTTGCGTTGCTCTAAAGCGACAGCTTTCGCTACCATACGTGGTCTTTTGGCCACCCTGAGGCGACCCCGCCACGCTCCTGTGGCAGTATTACATCAGTTTGCGGCGCCGTGTCACGCGAATATCGAGGTCCGTGATCTTCTTGCGCAGGGTATTGCGGTTAATTCCGAGCAGATCGGCGCACTTGGCCTGGTTCCCGCCGGTGGCATCGAGGGCAATCTCGATCAGCGGCAGCTCAATTTCCTTTAGAATACGCTGGTATAGCCCTGCCGGAGGCAGAACGCCGCCGTGAAGATCGAAATAGCGGCGCAGATGCTTGGCGACCGAGGCGCTCAGCTTTTCGGTGTCGGCAGCACCTGCCACGGGATCAACCGCAGGCTGATTTCCCAGAACGGCCTCGACCTCAGGTCGGCTGATCTCTTCCTCTGCCGCGGTGACGACCAGACGTCGAATCGCATTTTCGAGCTGTCGGACATTGCCGGGCCAGGAATAGGTGCGCACGAGTTCTATCGCCGGGGCGGAGAGCTTGCGCTGGGAGGCCCCTTCCCGCGCGGCGCGGGCGAGGAAGTGTTCAGCAAGGAGAGGGATATCGTCGACGCGCTCACGGAGAGCGGGCACGTTCATCGTGACGCCCGAGAGGCGGTAGAAGAGATCCTGCCGGAAGTCGCCCGCCTCCATTTTGGACATGAGGTCGACTTGGCTCGTGGCCATGATGCGCGGGCTGGAGTCGGTGAGACTGTCGAGCATGCGCACGATGCGGGCCTGGGCGTCGTCAGGCATATCGCCCACCTCATCAAAGAGGAGCGAACCTCCGCGGGCCTTGGCCAGCAGGGATGAAGGGCCGTCGACGCCTTCTAGGTCTTCGCCGGAGACGGTGACGAAGGGCGAGTTGCGGCGGTCGGAAAAGTCGTGGATCGCTTTGGCGATGAGGCTTTTACCGGTGCCGCTTTCGCCGGTGATTAGCACGGGAAGTTCTGCGTTCATCACGCGGGCTACGAGGCGATAGAGAGCCTGCATCGCCGGAGTGCGCCCCACGAGGGGCAAATCATCGGACGTGGCGCGGTCGTCATTGGCCGCTTGAGGTACGCGGCGCTTCATGTCGAGGGCGCGGGAGGCGCGCTTCATCAGGTCAGGGAGATCGAACGGCTTGGGAAGGTAGTCGTAAGCGTCCTTCTCCGTGGCCTGGATTGCCGTGACGATCGTGTTTTGCGCAGAAATCACGATCACTGGCAGGCCTGGGCGCGTCTCGCCGATCTTAGGGAGCGCATCGAGCCCGTTTCCGTCGGGCATCATAACATCAGAGATGACCAGATCCCCTTTCCCTTCCTCGACCCATCTCAGCAGCGTCATGAGGGACGAGGTGGCATGCACCTTGCAGCCAGCCCGCGTCAGGGCCTGGGTAAGCACGGTGCGGATCGTGCGGTCGTCGTCGGCGATAAGAACGGTACCGTCCATGTGTTTCTAGAGCTCCTCTTTCGGCGCAACGGGCAGCGAGATACGAAAGACCGTGCGTCCGGGGACGCTGTCGACGGTGATCCATCCGTCGTGGTCGGCGATGATTTTGGAGACG
>JBCCYG010000087.1:0-8456 GCA_039190145.1 Pseudomonadota bacterium
CTCGGCGGCGTCAGGATCAGCTCCCACTACAGGTGCGAGCTCGCGGGCCAGCGCGGCGATGCGCTCGATGCGCTCGGCTTGTGTCCCGAGCTTTGCGTGGAAGGTCACGTTTTCCAGGCTCTCCAGCCACGCGCCCATCCCGGCCCGCGCCACACGCAGGTCGTTCTCCCAAAAAAACTTCGCATCCGAGAGCCGCGCCGCGAGCACCTTCTGGTTCCCCGCGAGGATCGTCGCTCCCTTATCCGCCGTCTCCCGGTTCGCCACGGTGATGAACTTCTCAATCCGCCCCGTCTTCGGGTTCCGGACTGAAAAGAACTTCTGATGCTCCTTCATGGAGGTCTGTAGCACCTCAGGCGGCAGGCTCAGGAAATCCGCCCCGATGTCGCCCATGAGCACGACCGGCCACTCCACGAGCCCGGCCACTTCCGCCAAGAGCCCGCGATCCTCTACGACCTCGAGCCCTGCCGCCGCAGCCTGGGCAGTCGCGTCCTTCCATATCATCTCCTGCCGAGCCTCCGGGCGCAGGATCACGTGGGCCTGAGCCAGTTTCGCCTCGTAATCCGCAAAATCCGTGACCGCGAACCGCGCGGGCGCCATGAAGCGGTGCCCAGCCGTCGTGTCGCCGGCCTCAAACTGATCGACGGTGCAGGGCACTACGGCCCCGTCGAGCAAGCATAGAATGGATTGCAAAGGCCGCACCCAGCGCAGCGCACCATCGCCCCAGCGCATCGATTTCGGCCAGGGGAAACTGCGAACGGTCTTTTCTAGCACCTCGCCCACGATCTCAGCCGCTGGACGCCCGGGCTTAGTGATCTGCGCGAAGTACACTTGGCCCTTCTTGTCCTCCCGGACCTCCAAACCTTCAAACGCTACCCCTGCCCCGCGCAGAAACCCCTCGATGGCCTTCTCTGGCGCGCCGACTTTCGGCCCTTTCCGCTCCTCAGTGACAGTCGGGCTTTCAGCCAAGAGCCCTGTCACCGACAATGTCAGCCTGCGCGGCGTCGCAAAATGCTCTGCCCCGTCAAAGCTCAGCCCAGCCTCACTCAAACCAGCGCAGATGAGACGCTCGAGGTCAGCAGAGGCGCGCGCCTGCATCCCGGCCGGGATCTCCTCAGAGAACAGTTCGATCAAAAGATCAGCCACGTCAGTTCCTTACTGGGTTCGTTCTGGGCAATCATCGCCCGCAGGGGTGCCGTCATAGAGCTTGTCCCCGCACTCATTAACTTGGTGCCAGACAAAGCCTCGCCCGTCCGCCGTCACGGCGACGACCCGGTCGATGCCGTATTCCAGATTGCGTGTCCCCGTGAAGGCGATTGCTGTGCCTTCGCGGATCATGTCGCCCAGCGCGCGCGCATCGAAGCAGTCAAACCAACCCGGAGCCGTCAATGGCTCCGCTTCATCAAAGATCTCGTAGGTCTCTGTCAGCGTGGCCAGGCTCGTCGGCGTGGTAAAACAGGCGCGGTAGCGGATCGGCGAGCTATCCGCATCGATCGCTTGAAACGCCTCTATGAGGATCGGCTCTGGCTCTTCCGTGACGAGGTTGGTCATCCGCACCTCGTCTTCCGCCACGTCGTAATAGAAGCCGTAAACCTGCGCATAGTAGACTCCGCCGCCCACAGCGAGCGTCACAAGGCATAGAAAGATAGAGATCAGCTTTCCAGACATCAGGCCGCGTCGGGCGTATAGCCCCCCGCCTCGGTCAAAACGAAAGCATCGGCACAGCGCTTAGCGAGCGTGCGCACGCGCAGGATGTAGCTCTGCCTCTCAGTGACCGAGATCACGCCGCGCGCATCAAGCAGGTTGAAGAGATGCGAGGCCTTAATGCACTGGTCATAGGCCGGATGCGCCATCACGATGCGTTTGCCAGTCTTAGTGTCCTCATGGGCCTCATCGAGGATCGCATTGCACGCAGCCTCGGCATCCTTGAAATGCTGAAGCAGCGCATCGGTGTCGGCCACGTCAAAGTTCCAGCGCGAGTATTCTTCCTCGGTCTGCTTGAACACATCCCCATATTTTAAAGGGATCGGCGTCTGCGGGTCATTGTAAGGCATATCCATAACGTGATCGATGCCGAGCACATACATTGCCAGCCGCTCAAGGCCGTAGGTCAACTCACCTGAGACCGGGTGGCAGTCATGGCCGCCCACCTGCTGGAAATAGGTGAACTGCGAGACTTCCATCCCGTCGCACCAAACCTCCCAACCGAGCCCCCAGGCCCCGAGTGTCGGGCTCTCCCAGTCGTCTTCAACAAAGCGGATATCGTGGAGCTCCATGTCGATGCCAATGGCCTCCAGCGAACCCAGATAGAGTTCTTGAAGGTCAGGCGGCGACGGTTTGATAAGCACCTGATACTGATAGTAATGCTGGAGCCGGTTCGGGTTTTCTCCGTAGCGGCCATCGGTCGGGCGGCGTGACGGCTGAACGTATGCAGCAGCCCAAGGACGGTTCCCGAGCGAACGCAGCGTTGTGGCCGGGTGAAACGTCCCTGCCCCCACCTCCATGTCGTAGGGTTGCAGCACCGCACATCCCTTTGCCCCCCAGTAATTCTGGAGCCTCAGGATGATCTCCTGAAATGAACGCGGTGGCGCGGAAGCAGCCATTGCCATGGTCAAACCCTTTGCGAAAGCGAGGCTTGACTAGCCGCACCCCAACACCCCGTCAACATTAGGGCACCAGGATTGTAGCGGCAGAGCGACATCCGCGGAAATGTGAGTGCATTCGGAATGTACTGCGCGTGATTGGCCTAGCGACCGGCCGCATTCTTATGGATAAAGACGCAGGGATTTAAGGAGACAGTGCTGGTGATTAGGGGCGTAGTTTTTGCGTGTTGTGTGTGGTTGGGCTCGGTTTTCGCAGCCTCCGCGCAAGAGACCTTTTGGGTTCAGATCGAAGCGCAACCAAGCCTCCGCGATGCAGAAGCACGTGTCCGGAGCTATTCGGCCCGTCTTCCGGATGTCGCTGGCTTTCAGCTTTCGTCGCGGTGGTATGGCATCGCTATCGGCCCCTACAGCAGACCTGCCGCCCAAGCGCAGTTGAACAGCCTTCTCGCACAAGGCCTCATTCCACGCGACGCATTTCTTGCCCCGAGCTCACGCTTAGGGCCTCAATTCTGGCCCATTGGAGCCAATGATCTTGCGCGACCCGCTCAGCCGGTCGTTCCAGTGGCCCAGCCGGCGCAAGAGCTCGAGCCAGGCGAGGAAACGCCGCGCCAAGCCCGCGCGGCTGAAAACCTGCTCTCCCTCGAGCAAAAGCGGCTGCTACAAACGGCGCTTCAAGCTGAGGGCTTCTATGATTCCACGATTGACGGCCTCTTTGGTCGGGGCACGCGTGCCTCGATGGAAGCCTGGCAGATCGCCAATGGTTTTGAGCCGACCGGCATCCTGACCACCGCTCAACGTGCCGCCCTCATTCAGACCTACAATTCCATCCTCGACGGGTTAGGCATGGAGTTCACAACCGACGTCGCCGCTGGCATTGAGATGGTGATGCCAATGGCTGAGTTGCGCTTCAAGGAGTACGAGGTCCCTTTCGCACACTACGAAAGTGCGGGGAGCAAAGGCATCTCTCTCTCGCTCATCTCCCAAGAGGGCGGAAAAGCCCGCTTTCAGGGGCTCTATAGCGTGCTTCAAACGCTTGACGCGGTCCCCACTGAAGGGCCGCGCAGCATCAGCGGCGACCGCTTTCAGATAACTGGGACAGACCGCGACAAGCACACCACAATCGACGTGCGCTTTACAGATGGGACCATCAAAGGCTTCATGCTCATCTGGCCTGCAGGCGACGAGAAGCGCCTAAACCGTGTGCTTGGGGAGATGCGCGCGAGCTTTGTTTCCCTACCCGGCGTGCTCGATCCGTCACTCTCCCCACCTGATGAAAGTCAGAGCATCGACCTTTTGGCAGGTCTTGAAATCCGCCAGCCGCAAACTGCGGCAACAGGCTTCTTTGTCGATGGCAGGGGCTCCGTTCTCACCGCAGCCGAAACACTCGGTTCCTGCGAACGTATCTCCATAGGCGACGAGACAGATGCAGATGTCGTTTTTGCTGACGCCGATCTTGGTCTGGCATTGTTGCGCCCGCAGCAAAGCATCGCGCCCATGGCATACGCGACCTTCCAGTCTTCCGTTCCCCGCCTCAACGACGAAGTCGCGGTAGCTGGGTTCTCCTTCGGTGGCGATCTCGGGGCTCCCACCCTTACCGTCGGTGAGCTCGCTGATTTGCGCGGACTAGAAGGGGAAGACACCGAAAAACGCCTCGTTCTTCAAGCAGAGCCCGGCGACAGCGGCGGCCCGGTTTTTGACCAAGGCGGTGCCGTCCTTGGCCTCTTGCGCCCTGCGCCGGAGCGGGAGGGGCAAATCCTGCCCCAGACCGTGCGCTTTGCCATTGATGCTGACACGATCCGCACCAGACTTGCGGCGGAAGGTGTCGCGATCTCTGAGGTGTCGGTGCCTGCCATCATGGACCCGGTAGAGCTTTCAGCGCTCGCCGCAGACATCGCCGTACTGGTCAAGTGCTGGTAGCTAACCAATCTCGGGGGTGACATGGATAAGCGTTGGCGCATCCGCCTCGAACGCGCCGCGCACAGCCCTTTGCATCTCACCCAAATCTCTGGGCGTCACGCCGTGGGCACTGTAGGCCTTGGCGAGCGCAACAAAGTCCGGGTTATGCGCCACGACGGCGTTCGGCGGTATCTGCGCCCGAACCATACTGTCTTCGATTTCCTTGAGCTTCCCATTGTCCCAGAGAAAGATCGGCAGCGGTAGCCCAAGCTCCACGGCGGTCCCCAACTCTTGGAGGGTATACTGGAAGCCGTAATCCCCTGCGATGGCCATAGTGGGCAATCCAGGTCGCCCGACAGCGCCCCCAATGGCCGCAGGTAGCGCGTAGCCGAGCGTCCCAAACCCCGTGGGGTGGTGCCAGTGCCCCGGAAGGTCCATGTCCCAAACTTCTTTAGCTGTGTAAGCGAATTGGGTCATGTCAGAATAGATCATGGTGCCAGGAGGCAGGCATTCTCTAAGAGCATCTGCAACGCGGATGATGCCAGGGCGTTCGGCCTCCAATGAGGCACGCCAAGTGCCCCGGTGTGCCGCCACAAGCTTAGCATCCCAACTCGCTCGCAGCTCTATGCTGGTGAGCGCGCGATCAAGATCAGCGAGGAAGCCCAAAGCATCCGCCTGAATGCGCTGATCTGCTAGGTAACCCTTGGCAAGCACCTCCGCGTCGATGTTCACGATGACCGCACCGGGACGGTATCCCGCCTTATCTCGCCAGAGGTCGCCCTCGGAGAGATCTGTTCCTACAACAAGCACGAAATCAGCGTCTTCGAGCAGCTGCGCACTCTCTGGCCGCGCAAGGGTCGAGCCGAAGAAAAGCGGATCATCCGCCACCACGATGCCCCGCCCTGCATAGGTTACAAAAGACGCCGCCTTCGATTTTCTGAGAACGCTGCGCGCCGCATCACTTGCCCGAGAGGCGCCGCCTCCGAAGAGGATAATCGGCCTTTCCGCCTCCGCTAGGCGCATAGCGACCTCTGTGACCACTTCCTTTGTCACCGACGCAAGCCCCTGCACGCCGCTGAGAGTTCCGCCTCCTGGGCCACCACTCCCGGCATTATAAGAGACCGTTGAAATGGTCGCTGGCTCAGGCGCTGAACCCTCAAGCAACGCAATTGGAACGCTAAGGTGTTTGGGCCGCGCACGCGCCGTCTCAAATTCCATGAAAGCACGATCAATGAGCGCAAATGCGGCCTGCGGCGAGCCCGCGACTTCAGACCAATCACAAACCGTTCGCGCCGCGCCTACCTGATCCTTCATCTGGTGGAGCTGGCCTCGGCGCGCGGCCGTCTCGTCCAAGCAAGATGAAATGACCAGCATCGGCACGCTGTCTGAGTAAGCCTGCCCCATGGGCGTCATGATATTCGTGAGCCCGGGCCCGGTGATAACATAGGCGACCCCAGGCTTGCCCGTCGCGCGCGCATACCCGTCAGCCATAAACCCCGCACCTTGCTCATGGCGCGCAAGCACGTGAGTGATCCCAGCCTCCTCGATCCCTCGATAGAGCTCTTGGTTATGAACCCCTGGAATACCAAAGATCGTATCCACACCCCGTGCGCTAAGCATGCGAGAAATTTGAGCCCCAAGCGGTCTTTGCATCAGTTGCTCCAAAAAGAACGCGTGAAGAGAACGAGAACCGCCATCAGCTCCAGCCGTCCCAGAAGCATCCCAAAGGCAAGTAGCCACTTTGCCGTGTCATTCAGGCCGCCGTAATTACCCGTCGGACCGATCTCTGACCCGAGCCCAGGCCCGATATTGGCCAGTGCTGCCGCCGCCCCGGAGACCGACGTGATGACATCAAGCCCTGTCATGCTCAGCAGCACCGCAAGCAAGATCAGGGACGCTAGAAACACCACAAAGAACGACATGACCGAGTTCATAACGTCCTGACCCACAGCGCGGCCTTGGTAGCGCGGGGTAAAAATGCCCGACGGGCTATAGATCTGGCGCACCTGCGCTCGCACGCTCGCGAATAGGAGCTGGTAGCGGAAAATCTTCACCGAGCAGGAGGTCGAGCCGGCGCATCCGCCCACGAGCCCGACGAAAAAGAGCGCCACAATCGCAAATGAGCCCCAAGCCATGTAATCCGCGCTGGCATAACCCGTCCCGGTAATGAGCGACGTTGTGTTAAAAAGCGCCTCTCGGAAAGCGGCAAAGCTTACAATTTCGGTCCGTCCCCAAAGCCAAAAGGTAATTGCAAGCGATGAGAGCCCGAGCATCAGTAGCATCCCCCGCACCTGACTATCGCGGAGGATCGGCGCACCGTCGCCATTGAGCAGCTGCACAAATCGGACAAAAGGCAGCGCCGCCAGCACCATAAAAAGGATCGCCACGATCTGCGCGCCTGGACCGAACGCGGCAAAGGAAGCATCTCGTGTCGAAAACCCGCCGGTGGAAACGGTCGTCAGAGCGTGCAGGATTGCGTCAAATAGATCGAGCCCCGCAAAAAAGTAGGCAACCGCACAAAGCAGGGTTAGCGCCACATAAATCACCGAAATCTGCTGAGAAATCTGCGCTGCCCGGGGGAGGATTTTCCCCATCGTGTCAAAACCCTCGGAGCGGAAAATCTGCATCCCGCCCACACGTAGCTCAGGCAAGAAAACCATGGCGACAACGATGATACCCACACCGCCCAACCATTGAAGGATCGCACGCCAGGCCAGGAGCCCCTCAGGCAGCTCATCAAGGCCGGTAAAGACAGTTGCACCGGTCGTCGTAAGTCCGGACATCGCTTCAAAGAAAGCGTCCGTCGGTCCCGCCCCCGTTGCGCCGATTGCAAAGGGGATTGCGCCGAAGATCGGCAAAGCAACCCAAACCCCGGTGGTCAGTAGAAACGTCTCCTGCAACGACAGCCCACCGCGGTTCACGTTATGGGTCGCAAGCGCCACAAAGAGCCCGACGAGAAAGGTCAGTGCCGCCGATTGGACAAACACCCAGCCATGGTCATTCCCATAGAGGAAGTCGACACCCGCCGGGATCAACATGGCCACGCCCAGCGCGGCGACAAGAAGCGCGATCACATAGGAAACTGGGCGAATATCGACCATGGGAGCAAGCGGTGGCCGAGCGCCCCGCCCCTGTCAACTACTTGCGGCGCTTGGGATAAGGTGAGGGATCAGGCTCCTCAAGCGCAACCATGACCTCAACGACCCGCTTCGCACGGGTCGGGGCGGTCTTTGCTGAGCTGACGCGATGCGCAAAGCCGCGCTTAGTTCCCGCCGTAAGACCCTCCCAAACCACGCGTGCGTCTTCGTCGGCGTCGAGCGCGTCTGTGAGCTCGGGCGGCACGTCCACCGCATCCGGGTCGTCGAACCGAAACGCGATGCGGATCGGGTCTCCCTCTCCGAGCCCGGTTTTCTTCTGCATCTGCTTGTTGAAGATAAAGTAGGCGCGACCATCCGATGTCGGGTGAAGCGCCCCTTTGAAGGGCAGCCCGTTCAATTCACCCACGACGCGCGGGCGCGATTTAGGCGGCTCCGGTAAACTATCGGCAAACGAGGTCGGAAGCCATGCCACGGTGTAGCCCATGGGCGCGTATCGCCCGACCTCGCCAATGGTCTCGAAAGGGAAAAAGAAGTCCAAGAAACCTCCTTCATCTTTCTCGAAAAACTCCGGGGGCGCGGGGGCTGGCCCCCGCACAGCCCAAGTCATCCCACTTCATCCAACGTGGAAAAGCGATTGGAAGAGACGCGGGTCGAGGCTCTCTTGTGCAAAGGTCTCGCCCTCGGTCAGAACGCTCACCGCGTCATGGGAGTGCAGACTCTCCTGGTGCGAAGCGACGAGGCGGAAATCACCTACGCGCGGCTCCTTGAGCAGTTGCTCACAAAAAGACCGCGCCGCATCCTCGACAAAGATCGGATTTGCGGCATTCAGCTCGGCAAAGGCCTGCTCGTCCTCCCGCTTCAC
>JBCCYG010000088.1:0-8365 GCA_039190145.1 Pseudomonadota bacterium
CTCCCATTTTCACGGCAATCCCGGCAAGCTGGATCATCTCACCCGCTTGGTCGGCCACGATATGGCACCCCAAGACGCGGCGCGTGGCCTTGCTGACGATCAATTTCATCAGCACGCGCTCGTCCGTGCCGACAAAGGCCTGGCGCATGGCGCGGAAAGATGTGGCATAGACCTCAATCGGTTCCTGATCGCGCGCTTCCTCCTCGGTGAGGCCAACGGTGCCAAATTCGGGCTGAGTAAAGACTGCCGACGGGATAAGCTCGTGATCTACTGGCATAGGCTCGTCATTGAACACCGTTGAGACGAAAGCCATGCCCTCGCGGATCGCCACAGGCGTCAGGTTCACCCGGTTTGTGACATCTCCGATGGCGTAGATCGATGGCGTTGCGGTCTGCGAATACTTGTCGACGACGACCTCTCCGCGCCGCCCGATCTCAATACCCGCATCGGCAAGCCCCATAGCATCGCTGTTGGGCTTGCGCCCCGTGGCAAAGAGCACTTGGTCAAAGACCATCTCTCCGCCCGTCGTAGATTTAACCCAGATCGGCCCAGCCTTACCGCGCTCTACGTCGAGCCGGGGTTGCGCGTTCCGCTCGGCTATCGGGATGGGGTCCATTTCTGGGTCATGGTCCGCCGCGCGCTTCATCTCGAGGATGTTGGTACCCACATGCAGGTCAACACCCCGCGCCCGCATCCCATCGGCAATCATACCCCGAGCCTCGTCGTCGAAGCCCCGCAATATCTGCGCCCCGCGATACCACTGGCATACTTCCACCCCGAGCCCGTTCATGATCCCCGCGAACTCGCAGGCGATGTAGCCGCCACCGATGATGAGCATGCGCTTTGGCAGCTCGTCTAGGTGGAAAATCTCGTTCGACGTAATCGCGAGCTCTGATCCAGGCATGTCCGGTACAATCGGGCGCCCGCCCGTGGCGACAAGGATCGTCTTGGCTGACTTAACCGACCCGTCCGCAAGTGCGACTTCGTGAGCTCCCGTCACGGTGGCGCGCTGCGAAAATCGCTCGACACCAGAGCTTTCAAGCAGCCGCTGGTAGATACCTTCAAGGCGGTCGAGCTCGGCCTCGAGCTTTCCCTTGAATGCATCCCAGTTGAACCCGCCGCTCGTGACCTCCCACCCATAGTCCCGCGCCTCCTGAAAGGCCTCGGAATATGTGGAGGCAAAGACCATGAGCTTCTTGGGCACGCAGCCCCGGATGACGCAGGTCCCGCCGTACCTGTCCTCCTCCGCAAGAGCCACTCGCGCCCCACCGCCCGCAGCAACCCGCGCCGCGCGCACCCCGCCGGAGCCACCTCCGATAACAAAGAGGTCATAATCGTATTCGGCCATGGCAGCGACTTTCTGGGTTAGGGTCTTTTGGATGGCGATCTTACGGGCGGTATCCCTGGCCGCAACTCATTGATGCGCCGGGTAAAGTCCTCCGCTGCCTCGCGCCCCATCATGCGGAAGGAAACGGGTGCAAAGAGCTCCGTTTCATCGCCCGCTTCCCGATAGCTGATCACCCCAATTCGGGCAGACGGGTCGAGCTGAGCACCGGAAATCGCAGAGACGTCAAAGACATGCAGACCGCCTGTTGGCCCCTGGGTCTCAATCCGGTTCCCTTCAATTCGCGCGATAAAGCCACGCTTTGTCAGCGTGTTGAGCGTAAAGCCAAAAAGCACAAAGCCAATCAGAGCAAAGAGAAGCCAGTGCCACCCTGCCCCGGCCTGCCAGTATCCTCCCGACAAAACAGCGACCAACGCGTAACAGGCTAGATTGAAGTACATCGCCCGCTGCCGCGCTGGGGCCACGGGATAGGTAACAGACTCGGGCATCTCACTCCATCAGATCGGAAAAGAGATTGTCGCTATCGACAAAGGAGATTTGGTCTTCATGTACCGTCCCGTCATTAATGTCGCGGACTTCGACACGGCCATCTCCATATCCGATAACCACCACATCGCAGATATCGAGGAAAAGCCCATTCTCAACAACACCAGGAATCTGATTGAGCGCCATGGCAAGCTGGCGGGGTGAGCCAATGCGCTTGAGATGCAGGTCAACAATATGGTTGCCTTCATCGGTCACGAGAGGCGCGTCGCCGTTCATGCGAAGTGTGGTTTGCTGCCCTAAGACATCCATTGCGCTAAGCATCTCTTCAATAAGCGCCTTGGAGGTTTGCCACCCAAAAGGGATTACCTCCACAGGAAGAGGGAACGCGCCCAGCGTATCTACTTGCTTTGAGACATCGGCGATGACGATCATCTGATCCGATGCGGTGGCAACGACCTTCTCCTGAAGAAGCGCCCCACCACCGCCCTTGATAAGGTTTAGGTCAGCATCAAACTCGTCTGCGCCATCGATGGCGAGATCGAGCCAGCGAGCCTCGTCTAGAGAGATCACTTCAATGCCAACGTCGCGGGCCAACGACGCTGTGCGCGTCGACGTAGGCACGCCCTTTATGCGCAGGCCGTCCTCACGCACCATTTCACCGAGACACCGCACCAGCCAGGCAGCCGTGGATCCCGACCCAAGACCCACTTTCATACCGGTTTCCACGTAATCTGCGGCGCGCTTTGCGGCGACGAATTTCGCTTTGTCGATTGGTGAAAGCTCTCCGCCCATTGCGATCCCCATAGTGCGCTGGGCGAGTCTATACGCCCTGCCGCAGAGCCTTTGAAGCCTTGTGGGTGTCGCTGCGGTCAAGGTGTGCCACGCAAACCACCTGCCGAGCCTTAAATCGTCGCTTTCAGACTTACCTAACGCGCTGAGGCAACCTATCTTTCGCCCATGTTTTTGTCGGTCTTCGACCTCTTCAAGGTGGGCATCGGTCCATCCTCATCGCACACCATGGGCCCCATGGTGGCGGCGGCGCGATGTCTCGATGCGCTGAGGGCAAGCCCATTCCTGCCAGCGGGGCTCAAAGCGCGTCTCCATGGCTCGCTCGCTTTCACCGGCGTGGGCCATGCCACCGACCGCGCCACAATCCTCGGCCTCGCTGGTTTCGAGCCGGCCACCTATGATGGGGCAAGGGCAAATGCCGTGCTCGAGCAAATCAAATCCACAAAGTTCATCGAAAATGACGGCCTACCGTCGCTCCGCTTCGATCCGAGCGAAGACCTGATCTTCGATTACGGCCCCCCGCTTTCCGGTCACGCGAACGGCATGGTCCTCATGGCCACCGACGCCCAAGGCGACGTAATTTTCCAAGAGACCTACTACTCCACCGGCGGCGGTTTCGTCTCAACCGAGGCAGAGCTCGAAGCCGGCCAAATCATCGAAGACGGTCCGCCCGTCCCTTACCCTTTCGAAAATGCGACCCAGATGCTCGAGATGTGCGCCGAGAGCGGCAAAAGAGTCGCCGGCATCAAGCGTGCCAATGAGCTTTCACGCATGGGCCTCATGGCCCTCGACAATGGTCTTGCGCGGGTTTGGGAGGTCATGAACGACTGCATCGACCGCGGCCTCGCCTCCGACGGCATCCTCCCTGGTGGGCTTAACGTCAAACGCCGGGCGAAAGGCATTTACGAAAAGCTACAAGCCGAACGCGGGATGAACCTTGTCGCTCCGCATACGATCAATGACTGGATGACGGTCTATGCGATGGCCGTGAACGAGGAAAATGCCGCGGGCGGCCAGGTTGTCACCGCGCCTACCAATGGCGCGGCGGGCGTTGTGCCTGCCACAATCCGCTACTGGCTTGACCATGTGCCCGGGGCTGTCCCGTCCAAGATCCCCGACTTCCTCCTCACCGCGTCCGCGATTGGCGGCATCGTCAAATACAACGCCTCGATCTCCGGCGCCGAGGCAGGCTGCCAGGCCGAGGTTGGCTCCGCCTCTGCCATGGCCGCTGCTGGCCTCTGTCAGGTCATGGGCGGAACGCCAGAACAGGTCGAAAACGCCGCGGAGATCGCGCTTGAGCACCATCTCGGCATGACCTGCGATCCCATCGCGGGCCTCGTCCAGGTGCCTTGTATCGAGCGAAACGGGCTCGGCTGCATCAAAGCCGTCTCCGCCGCGTCTCTCGCCCTTCGGGGCGACGGCACCCATCTTGTCCCTCTCGACTCCGCCGTTGCCACGATGAAGCAGGTGGGGGAGGACATGAATACGAAGTACAAAGAGACCTCGCTTGGCGGCCTCGCCGTAAATGTTCCGAACTGCTAGCGCACCGAGCCGCTAGAGCGGCACTGGCATCTCGCCGAAGCGCCCTCTAGCCTGCGCCTATGACACAAGACCGGCCCTTCCTCGGCATATTACTCATGCTCGGCTTCTGTGTGCTCATCCCGCTGAGCGATGCGATGGGCAAAATCCTGGGGGCCACCCTCCCTATCGCCCTCATCGTCTTTGTCCGCGTCACAGCTCAGGCCGGCCTCCTAGCGCCCCTGACGATTGCGCGCGGCCAGACGCTGCTGCCGGCTCCAGAGCACCGGACGCTCATCTTGCTACGCTCACTCCTATACATCGTGGGCATCGGCACCATGTTTACCGCACTGCGCTTCCTTCCTCTTGCAGAGGCCGTGGCCATCGCCTTCGTGATGCCCTTCATTATGCTGCTCTTGGGCCATTGGTTCCTCGGAGAAGAAGTGGGCGCTCGAAGGATCCTTGCCTGCCTTGTCGGCTTCGTGGGCACGCTCATGGTCGTGCAGCCCACTTTTGCGGAGGTCGGCCCCGCTGCGCTCCTGCCCCTTGGCGTGGCGCTAACCTTCGCGCTCTTCATGCTCGTGACCCGTCAGATAGCTAAGGACACAGACCCCATTGCCCTCCAGGCACAGTCTGGCGCCATTGCCGCCCTTGTCCTCCTGCCGATCCTCCTCCTCGGCAGCACGCTCGGCTGGTCGGACATCCGTTTTGACAGCGTTAACGCGCGCGAGGCATGGCTCCTCCTCGGGATGGCGACGATCGGCACAGTCGCGCACTTGCTCATGACCTGGTCCCTGCGCTTTGCTCCCTCCGCGACACTCGCGCCGATGCAGTACCTCGAAATCCCCTTCGCCACGATTGTCGGCTACCTGATTTTCCGCGACCTCCCTAACGGCCTCGCTGCCGCGGGTATCGTCGTGACGATATCGGCGGGCCTCTACATCATTGCCCGAGAGCGCTCAGGACCGGCTCAAGAGCTTCAAACGGCGCCGTCACCAGCATCGCCCGACGGTCGCTGATCATCTCGACACTCTCGGCCGCCACCTCATTTGACGTCGAGATGAGCCCGTCCGGCGCCACCTCAGCGTCGGTGAGCGGGTATTTCAGCCCCCGCGTCGTCAACCGCGCGGGCAACAAAGGGAACACCGAAAAGGGCATACCGATAGGTAACTGAAGAGAAAGCTCCAAAGGCGCCACAAATGCGAGCTCGCGCGCAGAAAGCAAAACAACCGGACGCGACTCCTGCAAGAGCGCTGTAAAAGCCGCCATCTGATGGTCTAACCGCCCGCCCAAAAACCCAACGCCGATGAAGAGCGGCGCTTCTACAGCGCGAAGGCACTTCATAAAATCGGTGGCATCCTGATCAGGCAAATGCACTCGTTCAACGCCTGGCAGATGAAGCGCGCCCACCGAGTCCAGATCCCCTAAAACAACGCGTGGCGTCTCGCCCGCCGCCTGCGCCAAAAGGGCCCCGCCATCTGCCGCCACCAGAAAAGGCGCGTGCTTCAACGCTGTCTTAAGGAGCTCCGGGGTAGCCTCTCCCGCACCCACGACCGTCACCGGCGCGTCGGGCGATTGAATAAGGCGAAACATTGGCGAATCCTGTTAATTGTAAGAAATGACCACATTCGCGCCACGAAATGACACGACAAATTTCCTTGTTCCGAGCCATTCGATACCGGCTGCCATGGTAAACCGCCGGTTATCGAGTGGCAAAAACGAATGAAGTGAGCAATCGCTATGGTTGGTAACAGCAAAGTCTTGACGGTGTCCTACGGCACCTTTTCCTGCACCCTGGAAGGTTTCGACGATAGTTTCGACACCATGAAGGCGATTGCGGAATATTTTCGCGATCTTGCCGCCGAAGACCGATATTTTGGGGCCGAACCTCCGCAGCCCGACGCAGAAGTGCTCGCGCGCATCGCGCAACGTGAGCTGTCCCGTGGCGTTGAGGCCCGCACGGAGGGCAACGCTGTCCTGCTGAAGCCGACAGAAGTAGAAACGCCCGAAGGTGAGACACCAGAAGTCTCCGCAGAGGCGCCTGTGGAAGAGTTGCCTGCCGAGGAGCCCGTTGCGGAACAAATCGCCGAAGACGAAGCCGAAGTTGCGGAAGAACCGGCACATTTCGCAGAGCAAGAAGCGGTTGACGAACTCGTAGACGAAGAACCGGAGGCGGAGTTTCACGCCGCACGAGACGAGGCACTTGTCGCTGAGCCGGAAGCTGAATCAGAAGAGCTCGCCGAGGCCGCAGAAGCCGAAGCCGAACTGGAAGATGCGGTAGAGATCGAGCCAGCGCTCGCCGAAGACACGACGGTGGAAGACGAAGTTACCACGGCCGAGGCTGAACAAGAAATCGAAGAAGAAGCTGAAGTCCAAGTCGAGCCGGTCGTGGCCGAAGAGCTCGAAGAGACTAAGAATGCCGCCTTTTTTGAAGACGCGGAAGAAGAACAAGACGTGGTGGCTGAGGAAGCCGACGTGGTTCTCGAAGAAACTGCTTCGGATGATGATGAAGATACGTTCGAGGACGCCGCCGCCGCATTCTTTGAACAGGCCCCTGCACAAGAGGCTCCTGAATACGAAGGCATTCAAGAAGAGGCCATCGAAGAGCCCGCAGACGAATCCGTCGCCGAAGAGGTAGAGGCCGAAGAGAAGCCTGCCGATAACAGCCTCGCTGCCAAGCTACGCCGCATCCAGGCTGTCGTGGGCGCCGCCTCCGCAGGCATGGCCGCACGTGCGGCGAGCCGGCCTTCCTCCGACTACACGGAGGATGAGCACGCCGAGGATTTTTCTCAAGGGGCCGAGACCGCACCTGACGAAGCCGTTTCGACCGAAATGTCGACGTCGGAAGAGGAAGCAGCTGAGGTCGCCGATGAATACGGCGAAGACCGCCCCCGCGTCCTAAAAGTGCGCCGATCGGAATTTGACGCCGCCATGGCAAATGCAGAAGCCGAAATTGCAGCGGAGCAAGAGGAAACCAACGCATTCGAATATGACGAGGACGAGGATGACGAAGTCACCTCGATCTTCGCAGAACCGGAAGTTGCCGATGCGGCTGACGAGGGAGACCTCGAAAGCACGCTCTCGCCCGAAGACGAGGCAGACCTCGCCGCAGAACTCGCCGCTGCTGAAGCAGAAGCTCTGTCAGAAGAAGCTGAGGTCGCTGAAGAAACCCCGGAAGAGGAAGTGGCCGAGCAAGCAGAAGAAGTCGCCGAAGAGCTGGAAGAAGAGACAGCAAAACGCTCCTTTGAAGACAGCGATGCCACGATGTCCCGCCTCATGGATGAGACGGACGCCAAGCTCGACGACCCCGAAAACAAAACGCGCCGGGAGGCTTACAGCCACCTCAAAGCGGCCGTCGCTGCAAAGCAGGCCTCACGCGATATGGGGGAAGAAGAGAACGAAACGCCCGAAAAGCGCGAAGGCGACTATCGCGCCGATCTTGCAAAGGTCGTGCGTCCGCGCCGCGCCGCAAAGGTCGAGAGTGGCGAGCGCACGCAGCGCCCAGCGGCTGCACCGCTCAAACTCGTCGCATCGCAGCGCGTCGACCAACCCCAAGAGGACGAAACAAAGTCCGCGGAGCCCGTGCGCCCACGCCGGGTGGCACAGCAGTCAGACGCGGCTGAAAGCAACTCCAGCGCCTTCGCATCGTTTGCGTCCAACGCTGGCGCTGAAGAGTTGTCTGACGTGCTCGAAGCCGCCGCGTCCTACGTCACCCATGTCGAAGGGCACGCGGTGTTTTCGCGCCCACAGGTCATGCGCGTCGTTCAGCAAGCTCTGCCGCAGGGGAGCTTTACCCGAGAAGATGGGCTCCGCGCCTTCGGCACGCTGCTGCGGCAGAACCGCTTGAACAAAATCCGCGGTGGGCAGTTTGAGATCACGGAAAGCACGGGCTTTCAGCCAGAAGCGCGCGAGCTTCGTGCTGCTGGCTAACTATCGCTAAAGACACCTAGAAGGCCCGCATCCATCAACTGGCGGCGGGCCTTATTCGTTGGGTGCGTTGGGATCAGCCTGACCCACTCCGAGAAACACCCGCTTAAGCGGGATCGCCCAAAGAACACCGAGCACGGTGTAGACGGCCAGCTCCAAAAGGATCGGCGGCTGCATCCCAAACCATTCGCGAAAACCGCTCATCAGCGTCACCGCCGCGATGATGTAGGCAGGCAGCGCGATAATCAGGATGAAAAGCGACCAGCGCTTCTTTGCTTTGTGGCTCAGCGCCATGGGCAC
>JBCCYG010000089.1:0-8299 GCA_039190145.1 Pseudomonadota bacterium
GCTCGACGAGCTACGCCGCGCCGGAGACATCGCCGCCATCGGCGCGGGTGTCAACGAATGGGAGGTCTGCCAAAAGCTCATGGGCTTGGGCGACTTCGACTGCTTCTTGCTTGCCGGCCGCTACACCTTGCTCGAACAAGAAGCGCTGGAGAGCTTCCTCCCGCTTTGTGTAGAAAGAGACGTGGGCATCATCCTCGGTGGCCCCTACAATTCCGGCATCTTGGCCACGGGCCCCATCCCAGGCGCAAAATACAATTATGCGGATGCCGAACCAGACATCCTCGAACGCGTGCGCAAGATCGAAGAGGTTTGCACCGCCCATGGCACGCGCCTCATCGAGGCGGCGCTACAATTCGTATTCGGCCATCCGGCCGTCAAAACGGTGATCCCGGGTGCCGTAAACGCAAGCGAAGTGAAAGCGAACGTCGCGATCTTGGAAAAGAGCATCCCTGACGGGCTATGGCGAGACCTCCGCGATCAGGGCTTGATCCGCGATGACGCCCCCCTTCCGGAAGGTAGCGCCGATGCTGCGTAATCTGAACCCGCTCCTCTCACCCGACTTGCTGCATTCTCTGGCCTCTATGGGTCACGGCGATGACATCGTGATTGCAGACGCGAATTTCCCGGGCGCATCGAGCGGACCGCGCTGCCTGCGGGCTGAAGGTATCAGCGCCACTGATATGCTGCGCGCGGTGCTCAGCGTCATGCCGCTCGACACCTTTGTCCCCGAACCCGCCATTGCGATGCAGGTTGTCGGCGATCCGACCGCCGTGCCCGACGCGGTCCAGGATTTTCAGAGCGTTATCGATACGGTGGCCGACCAGCGCGCTACCATCGTCAGCCTGGAACGCTTTGCGTTCTACGAACGCGCATCGCAGGCTTTCGCCATCGTCCAAACAGGCGAAACGCGCCTTTACGGGAACATTATCCTCACCAAGGGCGTTATTGAGTGATGCGCATCGACGCCCACCAGCACTTTTGGGACCTAACGCGAGGAGATTACGGCTGGCTGACGAAGGACCTGGTTCCGATCTATCGGGATTTCCTGCCGGAACATCTTGCTCCTCTGCTCCAAGCAAACGGTATCGAGGGGACGGTGCTCGTCCAAGCAGCACCAACCGTGGCTGAGACAGAGTTTATGCTCGCGCTCGCTGACAAAACGCCCTTTGTAAAAGGCGTCGTGGGTTGGGTGGATTTCGAAGATCCCGGGGCACCGGCCCAGATCGCAAGACTCAGCGAGCACGACGTGCTGGTGGGCTTGCGGCCCATGATCCAGGATATCCCGGACAAAGATTGGATGCTGAGGCCCGATGTGATCCCAGCATTTGAGGCGCTTATCTCGGCGGACTTAACCTTTGATGCGCTCACTTTGCCCATCCACCTGCCCAACCTTCGGGAATTACTCGCGCGCCACGAAAGCATGCGTGTGGTCGTTGATCACGGATCAAAGCCTCTCATTGAAGACGGCACACGAGAACCCTGGGCCAGCGATATGGTGGCCATTGCGGCCAATTCATCCGCGTTTTGCAAACTTTCGGGTCTCGTGACCGAAGCGAGGTCTGATTGGACGGTGACCAGCCTCCGGCCCTATGTGGATCATCTTCTTTCGACATTCGGGCCCCTGCGCTTGATCTGGGGGAGCGATTGGCCAGTATGCACCTTGGCGAGCAGCTACGATCGATGGCTGGAGGCAACCCACGACCTGCTTGGTGAGCTTTCCGAGGATGAACGCGCCGCGATCCTAGGGGGCAACGCGCAACGCGCCTACAACTTGCGCCTCAGTTAGAGGCATCCGTCCCTTTAGTTGCCCGCAGCCCTTTCAAATTCGGCGGTCGCCCTGTCGGAATGCTCGTCGCTCAGCAACGCGGTGGCGAGCTCAGGAGACAGTGTGAAGCAGTCGCAGCCGAGGGCCGCGAGCTCATTCAGCTGCTCAACCCGTCTCAGCGATGCCACCAAAACTCTGGTACGGACGTCCGGGAGCTTCGCGACGTGCATGATCCTCGACATCGTGCCGAAAGCATCCAATCCGGCTTCGTCCATGCGGCCGTAATACGGCGCGATGTAATCGGCACCCAGTGCCGCAGCAACGACCATCTGTTTGGAGCTGTAGCAGGCAGTCATCAGGATCGGGCAACCGCGCGCTTTGAGGTCCGGCACCTGCCGGATCGCGCTCTCGGTCAGGGGAACTTTGACAACCGTCCTTAGATTGGCGCGGCTGCCCGCTTCCAAAAGCGTATCCGCCCAAAAGCGATAGGTCTCAGCACTTCCGAATACCTGCCCATGAAGCTCCTGAGCTCCCAGATCGGCAGCTCTCTGCGCCATCTCGCCCCAATCCACCCGCGCATAATCGAGCCCCGCGCGCGCCGCCAAAAGCGGGTTGGTTGTTATGCCGCGGAATATACCCGCAGGCATGAGACGCTCCCATTGCGCCCTGTCAGCTGTGTCTAAAAAGATGTCCAAAAGCCCAACCTCAATGCTTTAGGAACATAGGCTCCTTTGCTTCTAAGTTGAAACGTCAAAAGGATCAGCATGGCGGCCAGCAATGCTCTCGAAGAAACAGCTTGCGACGCAAAAAACGCACACTGTGTCTCACCCTTGGCGGCGCGCTTTGTCGGGGGCGGGGCGTATTTGCGTCCCCACGATCATAAAAACTGAAGCAACTACGCTACAAAATTCGCGGCTTCCTGCAGACCCACGAGCCTACGGGTTGCCCCTCAAAAGCCCTTGGATTGAATGTCATTTCGTTGCGGAGATTTGAGAAGTAACGCAACTCCTTCCTGGATGTGTCATGACGCATCTCTGCAGGTTTGCCGACATCATTGATGACGACCAGATTTGCTCCGAAGCCAGTGATGCCGCCGCCAAGCGAAGCGGACCTGCGAGCACCTCCCGCGGTAGTCTTCACATGCGCGAACCAAGTGTGCTTGGGGTCGATCTTCATCTTCGGAAAGAGAGGTTCGTAAAACGAGCTGTTGACCAAACGCCGGAACATCCCGGCATGTTCGGGCGCCAAATCCTTGCCGTAGCTGACCACGACTACCTTTTGTGTCGGATCGCGCCCCAACACAAAGGCCGGCAAAAGAACCGACCCGCAGATCGACTTCAGATGAAGTGGCGCAATCGAGATCAAAAGACTAAGACACTCGCCCGTCCCTACGCGTGGAGGGCATAACACACAGCCTCGGCGCAGAGAGCTCAGGCAAATAGTTGGAAACGCGCCTGCCAGGAACGCGTAGGGATTTCCCCGCATAGCCGCGTCGGCGATGGCCTCAGGGTGGTCGACGGGGTCAGCGTCACAGGTTTTCCCGAGCCTGTTGACCGCGGCGTAGTCCCAGAATTTGGACCGATTGCGGCCACGCTTGGCCAGCTCGACACTGCCGAAATGCGCCGCACCGGGTTTCTAGAACACGCCTATGGGCTCATACTTGGAACGATAAAGACTGCCCATGACGCCATGGATCTTGTTCAAGACGCAGAGGTTGAGAAGGCCAAAGCCTTGCGCCTTTCTGGCGGCATTAACTCCTCGATATGGCACCAATCCATGTAGACCACGGTCACACCACCCTCGGACAGGCAAGTTGCCAATTGCGCCGTCACCTGGTCGAGGAACGCCCGGAACTTAGGCCCTGACACCTAGCCCGAGGCCATCGCAAATTCCGGGTGTGCGCAGCCGCTTGCCACTTGGCTTCGAGGATCAGGAAAGGCGTTTCAAACTGCAGATCTGAGCGGTTCCCTGTTCGATGAAGTGGCTTCCCTGTTACCGGCAGCGATTTCCCTGCTATGAGCGAAAAAACCTGTTCCAATACTTAGGGAATCTGCCTCTAATAAACTGTATTTGTTGAGAAAACGTGGTGTGGAATCGCGAAAATCGCCGAAAATGGCAAAGTTCCCTGTAAATTGCATGTTACCAGGGAATTCGCCGAAGCCCGCACCGCGCAATCTGGGTATCTGAGACGGCCCCCAAATTTGGCTTAGATCGGACACTTCCGCGCGTCTCTCCTGAAGGAAATGGGTCACAAGCCGCGGAACTGCCCCAAAACAAACGTGTAAGGAAAATCGAGACGGGGGGCGGTGGCGGAGAGGAAGGGATTCGAACCCTCGAGACGGTTTCCCGCCTACACACTTTCCAGGCGTGCGCCTTCGACCACTCGGCCACCTCTCCGCTGGCGGCTTTAGCGCGTTGGTGCGGGGAAGTTCAAGCGATAGCTGTCAGCTTTCTTTGCTGTCCTCGCCCGGGGCCTCACCGGCACCATCAGGCTCCTGACCCTGGGCATCCGGCGCCGTGTCCGTCGCGGGCTGCCCCCGCAGCGCCTCCGGGTTGCGCAGCCAGATATCCTGCTGGGCAAAGGGTATCTCGATTCCCTCCTCGGCGAAGCGCTGCGCGATGGCGTGGTTCATCTCGGTCTTCACAACGAGGATCCAGCTGACATCCCTGAGGATCGCGCGAATTTCGAAATCGAGGCTGCTTGCGCCAAACCCTTTGAAATTGATGAAGGGTGGCGGGTTCAGCGTCACCATCGGATGCGCCTCCGCGATCTCGCGAAGGATCGCTTCGACCCGTTTGGTATCGGTCCCATAGGCTACGCCCACCGGCACGATCGCCCGGCCCACCGTGTTGCCCCGTGTGTAGTTCGTGACGGTTCCCGAAATGAGATCCGCGTTCGGGACGATCACATCGGTCCGGTCAAAGGTCTCGATACGGGTGGACCGGACCGAGATGTCGCGGACATAGCCCATGTTCTCGCCCACCTCGATCCAGTCGCCTTCGCTGATGGGTCGCTCGACGAGGAGGATGATCCCAGAGATGAAGTTTGAGACGATGTTTTGCAGGCCAAAACCGATGCCGACACTGAGCGCACCAGCGATGAAAGCAAGCGAGGTAAGGTCGATCCCGGCCGCCGAAATCGCGAGGAGGCCAGCAAGGAAAATGCCGATGTACCCAACGCCTGAGACCATGGCCGACTGACCGCCAATATCGAGGCGCGTCTTGGGGAGCACGGATGTGCGCAGCGCGGACTGGACAAAGCGCGTTGTTAGATAGCCCGCCAGGAAAACGAGCAATAGCAGAAGGAGTGATCCCGGAGAGATCGTCGTCTCACCGAAGGTGATCCCCGCACTCACGCGGACGAGAACCTCGCGCAGATCATTGACGGTCGCGCCCCAGATCAGCGCGAGCACCGGCACTGAGCACAAGATCAACGCGATTGCGACGATGACCGGGATGAGGCTCTCATCGGCGGCCTTCTGGCGCGCGACGAGAACGTAAACATCGCGGGCAAGGTCGATCAGAAGCCCGACGACGGCAAAAAGCGCCAGCGTATGAATGGTGGGGACGATCAGAAACTCTGCGAGATTGACGTACCCCAAGAGCGCGGCAAAGGGGGCCGCGACCCCCACGATCTTTGCCAGGCGAGCGAGGAGCACAACCATCCGGTCGAGCACACTGGGCTGGACCTCCCCCTCCTCGTCCTTCGTGGGCTCATGCGTCGAAAGCAATCGGCCCAGGCGGTAGATCAGGTAGCCCAGGAGCAAGAAGAGCGGAAACTCGAGCACAGAGCGGCTGGCAAGCGCGTAATTGTCGAAAGCACCCAGAGCGCGAATGACGCCGTAGGCGACCAGCGCCACCCCCGTGATCCACAGAAGCGAGCGGGCACGGCCATAGTTTTCATCGGGCGTCGTGATGGGCGCACGCACGGCCTCGGCCGTGGGAAAGAGACGGCCCGCGAGCCAGCGCGCCACAAAGAAAGCCAAACCAAAGGCCGGCAGGAGCGCGATGATCTCCTCACCTTCAAAGGCGAAGAGATCGGTGAGAATGAGCGCTCGGGTCAGGGCAAGCACCCCGATCATGGGCACGATGACTTGGCCAAGCGAGATGATGAAACCTGAGACGCGCAGCCCCGCGTCGCTACCATCCCCCTCTACGCGCTCCCCCAGGATTTCGAGCCAGCGTCGCCCGCGCACCACAAAGACAAGGGCGATGACGAGCAGCGTCAGAATGAGCGGCAGATTAGTTCGAAAGGCCACCCGCGCCGCGCCCGTTTGGATACTGCGCTCCACGCTTTCCTGGAAAGCGGCCAGGCTGTTGCCGAGATCCCAGAGGGCGTCGCGCCATCCTGACGGCTGAAAAGGCGGTGGACCCCGAGTAAAGATCGCCGCCGCGCGCCGCTCCCGCAGGATGGCATCGATTTCACGAATGATGCCATCGGCGCGGCGGAATGACTCCCCTGCCCGTACGCCGGGTGCAGCAAGATCACGAAGCTGCGCATTGAGCTCGGCACGGCGCTCCGCCACGCCGTCCGCCTCGGCTTCTCCCTCCGCGGGCGCGGGTCCCAAAGCTTCTAGCTGAGCCCTTAGAGTCTGAAGTCGGGGGGCATTGATGTTCTGCGCTGTGGCAAACTCTGCCCGATACTGGTCGATCTCTTCCCGTAGGCTCTCAAACGCACCGTCAGAGGCACGGGCGTTTTCGACGGCCTCCTCAGCGCGCGATGCTACGCGCTCCCAAAGCTCATAGTTGGGCAGGTTCTGCGCCAGTACCGGAAGCGCCAACCAAACAGCGAAGAGCGCAACGAGGAGCCTCATGCGTCTTCAAACACCTTTGGGATGTCTGCGGGCTCAGCGTCGAGCCATGCCGGCACGGGCAGGCCTTTGGAGCGCAGGAAGTCAGGGTTGTAGAGCTTGGAGGCATAACGCGTGCCGTAGTCGCACAGGATGGTGACAATCGTATGCCCTGGCCCCATGTCGCGGGCCATCTCAATGGCGCCGCCGATATTGACGCCCGTGGAACCGCCCATGCAGAGGCCCTCTTCTTCCAGGAGGTCGAAGACGAGCGGGATCGCCACCTCATCAGAGACCCGGCAGGCAAAGTCAGGCGTAAAGCCCTCAAGGTTCGCCGTGATGCGCCCCTGCCCGATCCCCTCGGAGATTGAGCCGCCTTCCGATTTGAGCTCGCCCTCGGTGTAAAAGCTGTAAAGCGCCGCGCCATAGGGATCGACGATGCCGACTTTGACGCCTTTGGGCTGGAGGTATGCGGCCATGCCCGCCACCGTTCCGCCCGAGCCTGCAGCACAGATGAAGCCATCGACCTTGCCGCCCGTTTGGTCCCAGACCTCAGGGCCGGTCGTCTCGATATGGGCCTGACGGTTAGCGACATTGTCAAACTGGTTGGCCCAGACCGCCCCGTTCGGCAGCGTCTCATCGAGCTTTTTGGCAAGCCGCTCGGAGTAGCGCACGTAGTTGTTCGGGTTTCGATACGGAGCCGCGGGGACCTCGACCAATTCCGCGCCCGCGAGGCGCAGCATGTCTTTCTTTTCCTGGCTCTGCGTCTCTGGAATCACGATCACGCATTTAAACCCCATCGCCGCGCCCACCAGCGCGAGCCCGATGCCGGTATTGCCCGCCGTGCCCTCAACGATCGTACCGCCTGGCTTTAGCGCCCCTCGGGCGATGGCGTCGTTGATGATGAAAAGCGCTGCGCGGTCCTTCACCGACTGGCCGGGATTGAGGAACTCCGCCTTGCCGAGGATCGTGCAGCCCGTCTCTTCGCTTGCGCGCTTCAGCTTGATCAGAGGCGTATTCCCGATGGCCGCCGGAAGGTCTTCGTATACGCGCATGGACTAGCTCCTTTTACTCTCTCACCTACGCGCCTCGGCTCAGGCCCTCAAGCCTATCCGCGCAGCCTCTCGCGGTGCCGAGCTAACCAAAGCCCCGCAATAATGAGCGGACCCACATTGAGCCCGCCTTTGTCCAACCGTGCGTCAAACTCGTCAAAGGGCAAGACGGTCGACCGGATATCCTCGGCCTCGCTCTCAAGACCCCCGATGCCGCCGATGCCATCGGGGAGATCCGCGATGCCTACAAAGATATGAAGGTATTCCGTAAGCGCTCCAGGGGATGGATAATTACTAGACGCCAAATGAAGCGATTTGAGCGTGAGACCGGCCTCTTCATGCGCTTCCCGATGCGCGGCCTGCGATGGCGTCTCTCCAGGATCAATGCGGCCCGCCACGGCCTCAATCAGAAAGCCGTTTGGATCACCCCGAAAGTGCGGCCCCATGCGGTACTGTTCGATGAGGTGAACACGGTCACGCACTGGGTCATAGGGCAACACCACCACCGCATCGGCCGCAATAAAGGCCGCGCGATTAACAGAAGGCCCCAAAGAGCCGTCAAAGAGCGGGTGGCGTAGATCGTCTTCTCGCACGCTAAAGAACTTGGTGTAAGGCCGCCGTATTACTTCGGTTTCAACTGATCCCGATGGCAAGGTCCCAAGCGCTGGTGGCGGCGATGCGCTCTTGGCCAA
>JBCCYG010000090.1:0-8129 GCA_039190145.1 Pseudomonadota bacterium
AGCGGCATGGGTGGTGGCAGAGCGTATCGACGGTATCGATCTCCTCGTCCTCGATGCGCCACATCTCTTTAATCGCGAGGGCTCAATCTATCTTGGCCCGGATGGGAAAGATTGGCCCGACAATGCCGAACGTTTCGCCGCACTCAGCCGCATCGCGGCCGACATCGCGGGCGGCGGGCTAGAGAGCTGGACACCCGACATCGTGCACTGCCACGATTGGCAGGCGGGGTTCGCACCGTATTACATCGCGCGCGCACCGCGCCCGGTGCCCACGGTTCTCACGATCCACAACATCGCGTTTCAGGGCATCGCCCCGGCGAGTAAGGCGCCTTCTCTCGGCATCGCTAAGGAGGACTTCCATGCAGACGGCGCGGAGTATTGGGGAAACGTCTCCGCTCTCAAGGCTGGCCTGAACTTAGCCACGAAACTCACAACCGTCTCGCCCACTTACGCCGAGGAGCTCATGCGACCAGAATTCGGCATGGGCATGGACGGTGTCTTGCAGCGCCGCCGGATGGACTTATCCGGCATTCTAAACGGCATCGATACGGAGGTCTGGAACCCGACCACCGACCCAGAAGTAATCACCTACAAATCCCCGCGCGGTAAGGCGAAGAACAAAGCCGCGCTGAGACGGGAGTTTGGCCTGCCAGACGCAGACGGGCCGCTCTGCGTGCTTATTTCCCGCATGACGGAGCAGAAGGGGCTCGATCTCCTCCTTGATGCCCTCCCTACCCTCACTGACAACGGTGGTCAGCTCGCCCTTTTGGGCTCCGGCGACCCGGAGCTTGAGGCGGCTTTCAAGGACGCATCGGAACATCCGAATGTGGCGGTGAAGATCGGTTATGATGAGGCGCTGTCGCACCGCATGGTCGCGGGCGGCGATGCGATCCTCGTGCCGTCCCGATTTGAGCCTTGCGGCCTCACGCAGCTAATGGGGCTGGCCTATGGCACGCTGCCCGTGGTCGCGCTTACGGGCGGCTTGGCTGACACCGTCATACCCGCAAGCTCTGCAACGCTTGCCAAGGGCGTTGCAACAGGCATCCAGTTTCACCCGGTGACGGCGGATGCGCTGAGAAACGCCCTGACCAAGCTCTGCGATCTCTACGCGGATGAGAAGACCTGGGCCAAGATGCAGCGGAATGCCATGGCTCACCCCGTGAGCTGGGAAAGCTCGGCGGAGGCCTATGCCGCCCTCTATCGGAGCCTCTTGCCCACCCCATGAAGACGCTGCAGCTCTCCGCCGGTCGCCCCTATCCCCTCGGCGCCACGTTTGACGGCGAGGGCGTGAATTTCGCTGTCTTTTCGCAACATGCCACTAGGGTGACGCTCTGCCTCTTTGACGATGAAGGCCACGAGGCGCTCCTCGTGGACCTCTCAGAGCGGGACGGCCACGTCTGGCACGGCTACTTCTCTGGCATGCAGCCGGGGCAGCAATACGGCTATCGCATCCATGGACCTTACGCGCCGCAAGAGGGCCATCGCTTTAACCCCCATAAGCTCCTGATCGACCCCTACGCCAAAAAGCTCACCGGGCACCTTGAATGGCATGACAGCCTCTACGGCTACGAGACCGGCCATGCAGACGCCGACCTCAGTTTCGACAAACGGGACAGCGCGCCTTACATGCCGCGCTCAGTCGTCGTTGACCCAGCTTTCACCTGGGGCGCCAAAGGCGGGCGGATCGACCGGCCCTGGAATGAAACGATCATCTATGAGGCCCATGTCAAAGGCCTCACCGAGCTGCGTGAAGACGTCCCGCATCGCGGCAAGTTCTTGGGCATGGCCTCGGACCCGATCCTTGATCACCTCACTGACCTCGGCATTACCGCAGTAGAGCTTCTCCCCGTGCAGGCCTTTGTCGATGATCGCTTTCTCGTGGATCAAGGCCTCCGCAACTACTGGGGCTACATGACGCTCGGCTTCTTCGCGCCCGATCCGCGATACCTGAGTTACGGCGACATCGCGGAGTTTCAGCAGATGGTTGCCAGGTTCCATTCCGCAGGCATCGAAGTGATCCTCGACGTGGTCTACAACCATACCGCCGAAGGCGATCAGAACGGGCCGACGCTGGCCTTCCGTGGTTTTGACAACGCCTCCTATTACCGGCTCTCCGGCGGTCGCTACTACGTCAACGATACTGGGACTGGGAACACGCTGAATTTCGATCATCCCTTCACGCTGCGCCTCGTCATGGACTCGCTGCGATATTGGGTTGAGGTCATGCATGTTGACGGGTTCCGCTTTGACCTCGCCTCCACCCTTGCTCGTACTGGCGGTGTCTTCGACCGCGACGGGCCCTTTATGCGCGCCATCCGGCAGGATCCGGTGCTCAATCGCGTAAAGCTGATCGCGGAACCCTGGGATGTCGGCATGGGTGGCTACCAACTCGGCGCCTACCCTGCCCCGTTCACTGAATGGAATGACAAATACCGCGACCAGGTCCGTCGCTTCTGGCGGGGCGACACCGGCACCGTCCAAAAGCTCGCTACGCGGGTCGTGGGCAGCTCATTTAGGTTCGATCACGACGGTCGCCCAGCCACCTCGACGATCAATTACCTCACAAGCCATGACGGCTTCACGCTCATGGACACGGTGAGCTACAAAGAAAAACACAACGAGGCCAACGGCGAGAGCAACAAAGACGGCCACGGCGAGAATTTCTCAGACAATTGCGGCATCGAAGGCCCGACGAAAGACCGCAAGATCATCGCCAAACGCGCACAGCGTCGGCGCAATATGATGGCCACCCTCATGCTCAGCCAGGGCACGCCCATGATCCTCGCGGGCGACGAACTGGGCAATACGCAACATGGCAATAACAACGCCTATTCGCAGGACAATGATACCGGTTGGATCAAGTGGAAAGAGGCCGATGACGACTTCCTGAAGTTCTGTAGAGATGTCATCCGCTTCCGCCGTTCATCCCCGATCCTGAGACAGACGCGCTTTCTCCATGCTCAACTACGCCTCATCGACGGTGTGCCGGACCTCTTTTGGCGCCGCGCCGATGGCCAGGCCATGAGTGCCGAAGACTGGGGACAAGCCGACCTAAAGTTTCTCGGGGCAGAGATGCGCATGGCGCGCGGCACCCCGTCCTACAAGCCGCGGATCGGCGCGATCTACATTATCTTCAACAATGGCGGCGAAATCCGCGCCACGCTCCCCGAAGCGCCAGAGGGGCAGTTTTGGGCCCGCGCCTTTGACACGGCCGGCGGCATCCCGGCCGAGGACCGCCCCCGCACAACAACCTCGATCGCGGCGGAAAGCGTCGTCGCATTCACGCTAAGAGACAGCGCCGATAAGAGCTGAGAGGAGGCAAACATGCCCGCATATCAGACGACCCCCATCGACGGCCAAAAGCCCGGAACCTCAGGCCTCAGGAAGAAGACCCGCGTCTTCATGGCCCCGCACTATCTCGAAAATTACGTCCAGAGCATCTTTGACGGCATCGGCGGCGTGGCAGGCAAAACGCTCGTCGTGGGCGGTGACGGGCGGTACTTCAATGACCGCGCGATCCAGACCATTCTGCGCATGGCAGCGGCCAATGGCGCGGCGCGGTGCATTGTCGGGCAACGTGGCATTCTATCAACGCCCGCCGCCTCGCACATGATCCGCAAGCGCGGGACGGATGGCGGCCTTATTCTCTCCGCCTCCCACAATCCCGGCGGCCAAGAAGAAGACTTCGGCCTAAAGTATAACGGCCCGAATGGCGGCCCGGCGACCGAGGGCGTGACCGATAAAATCTTTGCCCGCACGCAGGAGATCACCGAGTACCACTTGGCTGAGGCTGCCGATATCGATCTGTCGGCCCTGGGCGAAACCGGCTTTGCGGGCATGGCAGTTGAAATCGTTGACCCAGTCAGTGACTACGCCGACCTCATGGAGGAACTCTTTGACTTCAACGCCATTGGCGGGCTTTTCGTCTCGGGCTTCCGCATGCGCTTTGACGCGATGCATGCCGTCACCGGGCCCTACGCCCACGAGATACTCGAGAACAGTCTCGATGCGCCGCTCGGCACCGTTGTAAACGGCACGCCGAGCGAAGATTTCGGCGGCGGCCACCCGGACCCAAACCCAATCTGGGCCAAGGACCTGATGGACGTCATGTACGGACCAGACGCCCCGGATTTTGGCGCCGCCTCCGACGGCGACGGCGACCGCAATATGATCGTCGGGCGCGGTGCCTATGTCTCACCCTCGGACAGTCTGGCAGTCCTCGCCGACCTCGCGCACTTGGCGCCCGGCTATGCGGGCGGGCTTGCGGGCGTGGCACGTTCCATGCCCACCTCCGCCGCGGCGGACCGCGTGGCGGAGGCTAAGGGCATCGACGCGTTTGAGACCCCAACCGGGTGGAAGTTCTTTGGCAATCTCCTTGATGCCGGTCGCGCCACGATCTGCGGCGAGGAGAGCGCGGGCACAGGCTCAAACCACGTCCGCGAAAAGGATGGCCTGTGGGCTGTCCTGCTCTGGCTCAACATTCTGGCCAAGACGGGGAAGTCCGTGTCAGAGCTCCTCGCCGATCACTGGGCCCGCTACGGTCGCAACTATTACTCGCGCCACGATTATGAAGCGGTCGATAGCGCGGCTGCCAATGGCTTGATGCAAGGCCTGCGCGACGGCCTTGGCAAAATGGCGGGCACCCAGGTGGGTGAGCTCACCGTGGCAAAGGCAGATGAGTTCTCTTACGAAGACCCCGTCGACGGCTCGCACGCCTCGGGCCAAGGCATCCGCATTTTCTTTGAGGGCGGCGGCCGCGTCGTGTTCAGGCTCTCCGGAACTGGGACAGAAGGCGCGACTCTCAGGGTCTATTTGGAGCTGTTGGAGACCGATCCGAACGCGCTCCAAAGTGACCCGCAGGACGCATTGGCACCGATCATCGCCGCCGCAGATGCTCTTGCAGGAATCAAAGATCGCACGGGCCGCGACACCCCAGACGTCATCACCTAAAACGCGCGCGAAGGGTGGCGATTTGAGACTTTCCAAGCGGAAGCGTCACTTCCTGTGCCGGTATCAGCTCCTGCTCTGTCTGGCCAAAAATGTCGGACACACGCAGCGAGCTCGGCGCCTCTGGGAAGCGTAGAAGAGCCTCCCGCGCTTCACGACGCGCCTCAAAGAGACGAAATTCAACCTCTCCCTCCACCGGGCGGACGGATTCCACGATCACCCCATCGGACACCTCAATGAGCGGCGGCAGCGCGGGACCTTTCGCCACCCGCAATGGTGCGTTTAGGTCATAGGCCGCATGGTCGAGCTCCGCCCGGCCCCCAGTGGGCAGCGGCAGGTACGAATAGGTGAAGACGTGATGCCCTTGATCCGCCACAGGGTCAGGCGATGTGGCAGATTTGATAAGTGACAGCCGCATCACATGGCCGTGGATGTCATAGCCGTACTTACAATCGTTGAGCAGCGCGGCACCTCGCTCGTGATCGCTGAGCAGCGCCCATTTCTGCGCAGGAACCTCGAAACGCGCGGCGTCAAAGTCCGACTGGCGCGAGGTTGACCGGCGGATCGTGCCCCATTGGATGTCATAGAGCGCGGTCTCGGCGGCAATGTTGGCAGGGAACGCGACCTTGAGGAGGATGTGCGAAACCCGCCAATCGATTTCCGTTTCAAAGTCGATGCGTCGCGAGCCAGCGGTCAGACGAATGGTCTGGATGATCTCGCATCCCCGCCAAAGATGCGTCACCCGGACAGCGGCTCGCACCGGGCCATTTTCCACCACTTCAAACTGACGCGCGTTGGTGACCTCTTCCTGGTTATCCTCGAAATACGGGTCGATATCCCATGCGTCCCAACAGATCGGCCGGTCTTCAAACGCGATGAGACGGTTACCATGCTCGCCCGGTGCAAGGGCTTGCCAGCCGGTCTCAAGGTCCATGACCTCGGCGACATGACCATTGGGTAGAACCCGGACGCGGATCAGCCCGTTATCAAGCCAGGCATGGGTATTGCCGACGCTCGCGCGGGCGGCATGGTCTGGCGTCTGCGCCGTCGATACCGGGCGCGTAGAATAGCCCGGCAGATCCGCAAACCAACAAAGCGCGCCACCTTCGACGCGCTGCGCAACATGGGCGTTTCCGGCTTCTTGCAAAAGCGCCACCCGGGGGCCGCGCGTGGGTGCCGTATTGTAGGCGACAAGATCGCCTGAGCTCGGCAACACCGCTGCGACCTTGTCCTCAATGTCCCTGCGCAAGCCCTCAAACGTCCGCTTTGCGTCGTCAAAGACTTCCGTGATCGACGTCCCTGTCAGGATATCGTGGAACTGATGCAGGCAGAGCGTCTTCCACTCGTCCTGCAGATCGACATCCCGACCCAAAAGCGCGGCCATAGCTTCGACTTCGTGGAGCGCCCATTCCGCCTTTCGGTTAGCTCTCTTGATCCACCCTTGCGAAGTGTAGACCCCGCGATGGCCCTCCATATAGTGCTCGCCCTGCCAGTACTGATCCTCAGGGACGGTCGGCTCGAGCGCCTCCATGGCGGCGCGGACGGTCGACATCTCAAAGCGCGGCATCCCGGGCATGGCCCGATAAGCATCCGCCTTTGCCAGGAGATCCTCCGTGGGACCCCCACCCCCGTCGCCATAACCGTAGCAGATCGGCAGGTCTGCTCGGGCGGCACCCTGGGCGTTTGACCAGGTCCCCTGCACCTCGCTCGCGCTTAGGTCGCTTTTGTAATTCGTCGGAAATGGCAGATACTGTACAGCCCGCGGCGTCGTCAGGATATGCGCCATGACCCGCGTCCCATCGATGCCCTCCCACCAATGGGATGCCCAGGGCACGCGGTTGATCTGGTTCCAGTTGAGCTTGTTCGTCACAAACCATTTGAGCCCCGCCATCTTCATGAGCTGAGGGAGCTGACCGGGAAAGCCGAACGTATCGGGCAACCACATGACCGGCGTCTCAACCTCGCCGAACTCCTCGCGGAAAAACCCACGCCCGAGGAGGAGCTGACGTACCAAAGCCTCCGGACCGGGGATGTTGAGGTCGGGCTCGACCCACATTCCCCCCATGACCTCCCACCGACCGGCGGCAACCTGGGCCTTGATCCCATCGTAAACCGCCGGGAAGTCGCGCTTGGTCATTTCATAGAGCGCAGGTTGAGAATGTGAAAACTTGTAGCCCGAATCGAGCTCCATGAGCCGCAAAACATTGGAATAGGTACGCTGGTTCTTGAGCCGGATCTGGTCGATCGTCCACAGATAGGCCACATCCATATGCGCATGACCGACGCCGTGGAGTGTGACGTCCGTGGCTACCCCCGCCTCCAGAAGCGCACCACGCAGGGTCACGAGCGCGCCAGGCACAGAGGCATAAAAGAGGTGCCCAAGCGGGTCTCGCGTATCCAGCACACCAAAGGCCGCATCGAGCACGGCGATAAGATTGGGATCGTCATTAAGCGTAGCTGTCTCATGGACGGCCTTCGCCAGCCGCACGAAATCAAGCGTGTCCGGGCAGCGCTCCACCAAGGCCGGCGCGCCCATGTAGAGCTGCGCACGACTCTCAGGGTCGGGCGGCCAGCCCGCGAGCCCGGTCCAGCCATGGAGGGCGAGCTCATGTTCGCCCCCATCGGCAAATCGCTCGGGGATCGGGATCACGTGGTGATAGCGGTCCGCGGAGCCCAGCGGCTCGCCATCCAGGTAAACCATTGCTTCGGGGTGGTTGAAGATATCGCCCAAGACCCCCAGTGGCAGATGGAGAGCCAGGCGCCGCGCGTCCCAGCCTTCCGGGATCGTCAAGCATACCTTCATCAGGAAGTTCAGGTTGGCCCGACCCCAATAGCTGTGATGCGGGATCGCCGGCCAGTCTTCATGCGCGACCTCGAGCGGTGGAGGAATCGTGGGACCGTCGAGTTCAAGGATGCGCAAGGGCGGCAGCGGCACGCTCCTGCGGTGGACCATTGGCGCGATGAGATCGAGCCTAGCGCCCACTTTCTCTCGGGTGAGGCGGAGCCGGTGAAGCGCCCGTTGACGCCGGTCGCGTTCAGCACTCGCCGCACCCGCGCCGCTCACCTTGTGCAAGTCATCCATGGGCGGAAAGTTCAAACCCCCTGATCTCGCCCCGCATGACCGCCGCGGCTTTCTCCGCTTCGGCACGTTTTTCGTCTGGATCCCAACCTTGCTCGCCCCA
>JBCCYG010000091.1:0-8106 GCA_039190145.1 Pseudomonadota bacterium
CACTCTTTAACCTTCCCAACGTAGTAGTAACCCCCCACCTCGGAGCCGCCACAACAGAGGCGCAAGAGAACGTCGCGCTGCAGGTGGCAGAGCAGATGTCGAACTACCTGCTCGACGGCGCGGTTGAGAACGCGCTGAACAGGCCGTCGATGACGGCGGAAGAGGCAAAAGTGATGGGTCCGTGGGTCAAGCTCGCGGGCCATCTTGGCGCGTTTATCGGCCAGCTCACGGATGAGCCGATTAAGGCGATCAACATCCTCTACGACGGTGGGGTGGCCGAGATGAACCTGCCCGCGCTTAACTGCGCGGTGATCGCCGGGATCATGAAGCGGGTAAACCCCGATGTTAACATGGTCTCCGCCCCCATCATCGCGCAGGAGCGCGGGATCAACATCTCAACGACGAACCAATCAAAGTCGGGCGTTTTCGATGCCTATATCAAGGTGACAGTGGTCACAGATCAACGCGAGCGCTCCGTTGCTGGCACGGTCTTTAGCGACGGAAAACCGCGCTTTATTCAGATTAAAGGCATCAATATCGACGCGGAGATCGGACGCCACATGGTCTACACCACTAACGAGGACGTTCCCGGGATCATCGGTCTTCTCGGTAACACCATGGGCAAAAACGGCGTCAACATCGCAAACTTTACCCTGGGTCGTAACGAGATTGGAGGAGAAGCAATCGCGCTCCTTTACATCGACCATCCGGTTCCCAACACGGCCATTGATGCCTTGCGCACCACCGGCATGTTCGGGCAGGTAAACAACCTCGAATTTGACGTTGCCTGAGGCGCCCGCATGACGATCTACGCGGTCGGTGACATCCACGGCCAACTCGGTGAGCTTGACCGCGTCCTCAAGCTCATCGAGTCCGATGGCGGCATCGACGCTGAGATCGTTTTTCTGGGGGACTACGTTGATCGCGGTCCCAATAGTCGGGGCGTCATTGATAGGCTCATTGCAGGCCTCGACGCGGGTCGCCCGTGGACCTGTCTCAAAGGGAACCATGACCGCATGATGGAGTGGTTCTTTGAGGAAGAGCCGCGCCATGACCCGCATCTGCTCATCGGCTTTCATTGGCTACATGAGCGTATCGGCGGGCTAGAAACACTGGCATCCTACGGCGTCCAGCCCGGCCCCCAAGCGCGCCTCAACGCCTTCCAGAGCGAGGCCAAACCCCATATTCCTGAGAGCCATCTGGACTTCCTGAGGCAGCTCAAGATCACGCATGAGATGGACGATCTTGTCTTCGTCCATGCGGGTATCCGACCGGAAGTGCCGCTCGGGGAGCAGACCGAAGAGGATCTCGTTTGGATCCGACAGCCCTTCCATGACTACACCGGACCTCACCCAAAGCTCGTGGTCCATGGTCACACGCCGGTAGAGACGGTTACCCATTATGGAAATAGGGTGAATACAGATACCGGTGCAGGCTACGGCAACAGGCTTGTGCCTGTCGTTTTTGAAGGATCTGAGACTTTCACCCTGAGCGACCAAGGTAGAGAACTTCTCACACCTCTCGGTAGTCCCGCTTAACCAGCTTCCAGCCCGAGTGACCCAGCAGAAAAGCGCCAAAAATCGTCCCGAACAAGATGGATTCGGACGTCACAAGTCCCTGGGGCATTCCTTTAGCCAGAAGGGCATAAGAAACGAGAGCGAGGATGACCGCACCAGATACGGCGCGGAAAACGTACTCGCCCCGCGTGGGGCCAAACTTGCGCTTTGATGTGTCACTCATCGCAGACTAGCTGGGGCGTTTGTACGGATCGTCCAGTGCCGGGAGCACAGTGCCTCGGCATTCCCCAAACCCGATCTGAAATCCCTCGCCCAGCGCCGCGCCCCGCATGACGATGGTATCACCATCCTCAATGAAAGACCGCGCGCCAGCATGGGTTTCGATCGGCTCCTTCCCACCCCAGCTAAGCTCCAAAAGGGAGCCCCGGTTCCCCTTCTCAGGCCCCGAGATCGTCCCCGATCCCAGCAGGTCGCCAGGGGTCATCGGGCAGCCCGAGGTCGTATGGTGCGCAAGCTGCTGGGCGCTTGAATAGTACATCTCGCAATAGTTCGTGCGGGTAAGCGGGGTGACCTCACCATCGACCTCGAGATCAACTTCCAGTCCGATGTCAAAAAGCGTTGGATAGGGTTCGACAAGGTACGCGAGCGGCTCCCTCTCCCGCGCGGGAATTGCGCGACGAAACTCCTTGAGCGCCTCCGCCGTAACGATCCAAGGGCTGATCGTCGTAGCCGTGGCCTTTGCCTGAAACGGGCCCAGGGGCTGGTACTCCCAGGCCTGAATGTCCCGCGCGGACCAATCGTTGATCAGGACATATCCAAAGATCATCTCATCGGCTTCGGCGACGGTCACCGGGCCATCAGAAGCCGCGCCGACGATGGCGCCGAGTTCGAGCTCGTAGTCAAATCTCGCGCAAGGTGCAAAGCGCGGGGCGTCATCATTCGGGCCCTTTAGTTGGCCCCAAGGGCGGCGGACATCGGTGCCACTAACGACGACCGAAGAGGCCCGCCCGTTATAGCCGATGGGAATATGCAGCCAGTTGGGCGGAAGCGCGTTCTCCGGACCGCGGAACATCGTACCCACATTGGTGGCATGGTGCTTGCCCGCGTAGAAATCGGTATATTCGGCAACGACAAAAGGCAAGTGCAACTGCACATCCGCGAGCAGGATGATGTATTCGGTAGCAGAGACTCGGTGTTCTGACCCTTCCTCCAACATCGCGGTGAGCGCCGCGCGCAACTTAGCCCAAGCTTCAGCGCCCTGCTCCATGAAGTCATTCCAGTACGGGACATCAAAGACAGGATCTTCGGCGACCTTGAGATGCCCGTCCTCCTCAAGTCCTGTGAGATCAAGCACCCTATCGCCAATGGCCACGCCGCAGCGGGGCTCAGCACCCTCGGTCGAGAACACCCCGTAGGGCAGGTTGTTGAGCGGAAACGGGCAGTCGGGGGCGTTCGCCGCCTCGATCCAGGAGCGTTTAAGCATGGTCTTCCTTAGCTTGCGTCAGGTTGATTGTCTGGGTGCGCAGCTTGGAAGGCAGGTAACTCCAAGCAGCGTCTTTCGATTTCGGCGAGGCGGTCAAAGGCGGTAAGATCGACGCCCCATCGGTGAGCATTGTAAAGCTGCGCAACGAGGCAGATATCGGCCCACGTCACCTCATCGCCAAAGCAATAAGCCGCGTTCGGGCTGATTAAAGACTGAAACGCTGTAAGGCCCTCCTGCATCCAATGCATCATCCAAGCCACGACCTCCTCCTGGCTATGGCCCATGGACTTTAGTTTTTGACCAACCTTGAGGTTGTTCACCGGGTGGACATCAGTGGCCATCACCATCGCCGCGGCGCGCACATCTGCCCGGGCGCTGGGCTGAAAGGGGAGGAGGGCAGGCTTAGGATATACGTCTTCAAGATAGTCCAAAATCGCCATCGATTGCGTCAAAACCCGGCCACCGGGAAGCTTGAGCGTCGGGACACCCTTTATTGGATTTACCGAAGCGTAGGCGTCGCTCCGTTGATCGCCTTCGAGCAGGTTCACGGCTACATATTCGTATTCCACCCCCTTCCACGCCAAGGCTATACGCACGCGGTAGGAAGTGGTGGATCGCCAGTAGGAGTAGAGCTTCAAGCGTCGTCTTTCTTCTTTTTCTTCTTTCTAACCTTGGGCCCGGGCCTACCGATCACGAGTAGGATAGACAGCCCGGACAAGCCCAAAAGGATGAGCGTGAGAATGATCTGCGATAGCGTCATGAATCATGAATTAGCTCACGGGCTACTTCTTACCGCTCGACCCATCGAATTTCTTTTCGATCGATGTCCAGCAATCGATGTAGTCGTCCTGTAACGGGGCCTCCTGTGCGGCGAATTCCGTCAACATCTGGGGAAAACGCGTTTCGAACATAAAGCTCATCGTGTTGTCGAGTTTATTCGGACCGAGGTTCGAATAGCTCGCCTTTTCAAACGCGTCCCTGTCCGGCCCATGGGGCAGCATCATGTTGTGGAGCGACATGCCACCGGGGACGAAGCCCTCCTCTTTGGCGTCATAGACGCCATAGATGTTACCCATGAGCTCTGACATGACGTTCTTGTGGTACCAGGGCGGGCGGAAGGTATCCTCGGCGACCATCCAACGCTCGCGGAACAAGACGAAGTCGATATTTGCAGTTCCTTCGACGCCTGACGGGGCGGTGAGGACGGTAAATATCGAGGGGTCCGGGTGGTCGAATAGGATCGATCCAACAGGACAATAGGTCTTTAGATCGTACTTCACCGGGGCATAGTTCCCGTGCCACGCGACAATATCGAGCGGGCTTTGCTTGATATTCGTTATGTGAAAGCTGCCGGCCCATTTGACGGTGACGGTGCTGTCCACGTCGCGATCCTCGAACGCCGCCACGGGCGTTTTGAAGTCACGCCGGTTGGCCATGCAATTAGCCCCAATGGGCCCACGTCCAGGCAGCTCGAACTTTTGACCGTAATTCTCGCAGACGAACCCGCGGCAGGGGCCTTCCAAGACCTCAACGCGGTAGACCAGGCCGCGCGGGATGATCGCGATTTCCTGCGGCTCGATGTCGATAATGCCTAACTCGGTGGCAAAGCGCAGTTTGCCTTGCTGCGGGACGACGAGCAGCTCTGAATCGGCGCTATAGAAATAGCTATCCACCATGCTCTCAGTGACGAGGTAGATATGGGCGGCCATGCCTACCTGGGTGTGCACGTCGCCCGCGGTCGTCATTGTCCGCATGCCGGTGAGCCAGGTTAGCTTGCCTTCGGCTTCCACAGGGTTCCAGCGATATTGACCCAGCGAGATGATATCCGGGTCGATGCAAGGCGCCGACTTCCACAAGGGTAGATCGATCTTTTCAAAGCGGTGGGTATGCTTCACCGAGGGACGAATGCGGTAGCACCAAGTGCGTTCGTTCTGATGCTGCGGCGCGGTGAAAGCTGTCCCCGAAAGCTGCTCTGCATAAAGGCCGTAATTGACCCGCTGAGGAGAGTTCATTCCTTGAGGCAAGGCACCCGGTAGGGCCTCCGTCTCAAAGTCATTTCCAAACCCCGGCATATACCCCTCGTTCGGGCCCGGAATGCTTGGCGCTTGGATCATTGAAGTCGGAAGTGCCTGGGTGTTCATCTCGGTGTCCTCCTCAGTTCGTGCATATCGTTGCACCTGCAACGAAGTCAAGAAAGCCGCTTTACCCTTTCAACGGGTGCGCGGGTGCCGCAAACACGCGTCATGACCGACTTTAAGCTGGACCAATTCCTTCCCTATCAGATGGCCGTCTTAGCAAGGCGCCTCTCCACGGGCTTTGCGGAAATCTACGAAGCGCGGTTCGGGCTGACCGTTTCTGACTGGCGCGTGCTAGCTCATCTTCATGACGCCGGAACCTGCAGCGTGCGTGAAATCCACTTGCAGGCCGATCTTGAGAAGAGCCGCGTTTCACGGGCCGTGGCACGGCTCGAAGAGCGCGGTCTTCTGGAGAGAGCAGTGCATGACGGGGATAAACGTCTGGTCAACCTGACGCTGACCGAAGCAGGGCTCGGGATGGTCAATGAAATCTTGCCGCTTGCCTTAGAGTACGAGCGGGAAGCTCTCAAATCCTTCGACAACGGCCCAGAATTCCAAGCAGCCGTCGCCGCATTTCTGGCCGCGACAAAATCGGAGTAACGCCGGGTTTCGCTTTCTTGCCTCGGTCTTGCCGAGCAGAGTGGTCGCAAAGACGGAGATAGAGCCATGAAAGACATCGTGATCCTCGGCGGTGCACGCACCGCAATCGGCACCTTTGGTGGTGCTTTCGCGGGAACACCGCCCACTGAACTTGGCGCGAAAGCTGCCAATGCAGCGATGGAGCGAGCAGGGGTTGAACCCGCTCAAATCGGTCATGTCGCCTTTGGCCATGTGATCAACACGGAGCCAAAGGACATGTATCTAAGCCGGGTCGCGGCGATGGACGCTGGCATTCCTGAAACGACCCCAGCTATGAACGTGAACCGCCTTTGTGGCTCCGGGCTCCAAGCCATCGTGTCTGTCTGCCAGTCGCTCATGCTCGGCGATGCGGAGTTCGGGCTAGCAGGCGGAGCGGAGAACATGACGCGCTCGCCCTTCATCGTCCCCAACCAACGCTGGGGGGCAAAGATGGGCGACGTTCGGACACTCGACATGATGCTCGGCGCGCTGAACTGCCCGTTTGGCACGGGCCACATGGGCGTCACCGCGGAAAACGTCGCCGCCGAGCACCAGATCACGCGGCAGGACCAAGATGCTTTTGCGCTAGAGAGCCAAACCCGCGCGGCCGCGGCGCAGGAGGCAGGCTACTTCGATGAGCAAATCGTCTCGGTAGAGGTCCGCGTAAAGCGGGATATGGTTCCCTTTGCCAAGGACGAGCATCCGAAGGCCACAAGCATGGAAGCTCTCGCGGGTCTTCGGGCCGTCTTCCAAAAGGATGGGACAGTGACCGCGGGCAATGCCTCGGGGATCAATGACGGCGCCGCGGCAATCGTTATGGCACGTGCGGAGGCTGCAGAGTCCGCTGGGCTCAAGCCAAAGTTTCGCGTGCTGGGCTACGGCCATGCGGGTGTGCGGCCAGAGGTGATGGGCGTCGGGCCGATCCCGGCCGTGCGTAACCTGCTCGAGAGGACCGGGCTCAGTGTCGACGACTTTGACGTGATCGAGTCGAACGAGGCCTTTGCGAGCCAAGCCCTCGCGGTGAACAAAGAACTCGGCCTCGATGCATCCAAAGTGAACCCCAATGGTGGGGCCATCGCCTTAGGCCACCCGGTCGGCGCAACGGGCGCCCTAATCATGGTTAAGGCGATGTACGAGCTCGAGCGCGCGGGCGGCTCAAAGGCGCTCTGCACCATGTGCATCGGCGGCGGGCAGGGGATCGCTGTCGCAATTGAGCGGCTGTAGCTCAGCTAAGCGCGCCTGGCAAAGACGGCTGAACTTAGGCCGCCTTCGCCGCCTCGGGATAGGGGCGCGTGAAAGCAAGGGTGTCGCCCGCGCTCCGTTCTTCGCTAAACCGGTAGCCACCTAGATCGAAATCCTTGAGGCCCTCGCGGGAGGTCACGCGATTTTGGATGATGAACCGTGCCATGGCGCCCCTTGCTCTTTTCGCAAAGAAGCTAACCATTTTCGTCTTCCCCTCCTTCTCTTCGTAGAAAGCCGGCGTGATCACGGGCAGCTTGAGCGCCTTTAGATCAACTGCACCAAAGTACTCTTGGCTGGCACAATTCACCAAAACATCCGCCTCAGCCTCTTCGGCCTGTGCCTTAAGTGCCTTGGCAATGTCCTTGCCCCAATACTCGTAGAGCGAGTTTCCGCGGCGCGTTTTAAGCCTAGAGCCCATTTCCAACCTATAGGGCTGAATTTCGTCGAGCGGGCGCAGTACGCCATAAAGGCCGGAAAGGATGCGTAAGTGTGACTGAGCCCAGCGCAGATCGTCTTCCGACAGTGTTGAAGCTTCGAGACCTTGATAGGTGTCGCCCGCGAAAGCAAATGCAGCAGGCCGAAGGGCCTTCACTTCGGGATCAGCTGAAAACGCCTTAAACCGATCCCGGTTCAGACGCGCGAGGTCAGGCGAAATGTCCATGAGCTTTTGCAGATCACCCAAGGTGAGGTTGCGCGCTGTGCGGGCGAGCCGCATCGCGTCTGCCTCAAAGTCTGGTCGAGTGAGGTCACCGCGCGGCACCTCAGACCAGTCGAGCCGTTTAGCCGGTGAAATGACAACGAGCATGGCAGTCCTCCCTCTTCAGCACTTGATCTAGCAGCCCCAGACCTGCCCTCAAGAGGCGCGAAGAACCTCTAGGAAAGCTTCGCCAAAACGCTCCGTCTTGAGCGGGCCCATGCCTTGGATTCGCTCCAAATCGGTGAGCGTGTCAGGTTTGCGCTCCGCGATCTGGCGTAAAGTGGCGTGCGTGCATGACATTGGCTTAAGCGTCCCCAGCGGCCCGCGTTGCAACTCGCTTTGGATATGCATGAGCTTGTCAAAGACAGCGCCTTCCTCACGTCCGGCGAGCTTTCGGCGGGTCGGGTGCATCTCAGGGGTTTCACCGGCTATCACGCTTAGGAAATCGCGCCCATAGCGCTCCAGTTTCTTAGC